>DASUAC010000655.1:0-2483 GCA_035763985.1 Jatrophihabitans sp.
ACCGCCGCTGCCCTGGAACAGGTACAGCGCGCCGCCGCTAGTGACGCCGAGCATGCTGGGCTGGCCGGTGTCGGAGGTGATGGCTGAGCCCATGGGGGAGCCGGCCCAGGCATCTCCCGGGGCAATGATCTGGGTGAAGCCGCTCCAGCCGGCCGCCGCCGTCGGGTAACCGGCGCAGTTGGCCGATCCGTTGCCGCCGTCGCCGGCCGGGATGCTGGCACAGCTCGGGAAGTTCTCGGTCACAACGTCCTGCGTCGCCTCGAACATCGGAGAGGTAGACGTCGCTCCGAAACCGGCCGGGTGAGCGTTCCAGCTGTTGTTGTACCGGTACAGGTTGGCCAGGCCGCTAGCGCACGTGGTGCCGGTCGGCTGGCCGGGACAGGGCTCGAACGCGAGCAGGTCATCGGTGTGCCCGTTGCTCAAGGTGCCGCGGTGGGTGACGATGAAGTCGTTCCAGCTATTGCCGTCCGGTGAGGTCGCGGGCGTGCTGGCGATGACCGGTCCCTTGGCCGGGTCGCTTCCGCCGGGGAAGAACACCAGGTCACCGGAGGAGTCGGTGGCCAGCAGGTCAGGCTGCCCGTCGCTGTTGAGGTCGCCGGCCGTGACCGGGGTCGCCGGGTTGAACGGCACGTAGAAGTCGTACTGGAAGCTCTGGCTGACATTGCCGGCCGCGTCCACCGCGGCGACGTACAAGATGTTCGTGCCCCACTGGCTGATGTTGATCGGGCACGAGGTCGCGGTGGTGGTGGCGCTCGGGTTCGCGGTGGTGCTCGTGGTCGGGTTGCCGGTCGGGTTGACCGCGGCGACCGCTCCCGAGGTCACGCCGCCGCTCGGGCACGTCGTGGTGACCGGGGTCACGGCTCCGCTGGGTAGCGGCTGGTTGAGCGAGTACTCGAACTCATAGGCGCCGCTGGCCAGGCAGGTGGTGTCCGCGGTACTGGCGTACCCGGCGGCCGCGATCGGGTTCGAGGAGGTGCAGCCCGACGGTGTCGGGTCCGAGGCGGTGAAGGCGAACGTGCCGGACGCGCCCGGAGCGAGCTGAGTGGTGCCGGGCGATGAGCCCGACGGCGGGAACGCGGTGCTGGTCACTACCGGCGCCGTCGGCGGGGTCGCGTCCACCGCGAACGAGCACTCGGGGCCCTGCGTCGTCTCGCCGGGGTCCAGGCCGCCCTGGCCGCCGTTGCCGTTGACCGTGGTCCAGATCTGGCTGAAGTACTCGTCACCGTCGGCCGGAGCATTGAACGAGAACGGGAACACCCCGGCGGTCGTGTTGGCGTTCGTGGTGTTCACCAGGGTCGCGCCCGCGTTCCAGACCTTCCAGCCTGGCTCGACCTCCTCGCCGGACAGCGGCGAGGTGTAGTTGGCGTTCAGCTGGACCGAGCCGGCGGCGCCGATCCACGGGATTTGCGGACTGCTGTTCGAGCTCGACACGCATCCGAAGTTGGTGTCGGCCGTAGCCGGACTGTCCTGCATCGTCGGTGCGCTCTGCGCCATCGTCGGTGCGGCCGGGAACTCGTCGAAGGTGGTCACCAGGGTGGGGTTGTCGGACAGGCGCATGAACTGGCCAGTTGTGGTGCTGTCGGTGTTGTCGCCGCTGACGCCGAAGGTCCAGTTGGCCTTGCCCTTGATGGAGTTGGCGAGGCTGGTCACGTCGAAGTCGGCCGGCTGATTCGCGCAGTTGTCGCCGGAGTTCGGGTTAGTGGCCGGAGCGACCATGTCCTTCATCGACGACGAGCCGAGCGTGGAGACGGTCGCCCCGGTGGTGCTCGCGCCGATCCCGGCATTGAGGCCCATCGAGTGCAGGTAAACCGGCTCGGTCGGCTCGCCCGTGCAGGCGTTCCAGCTGCCCTGGACCTCGGTGAGGTTCAGTTCCATGTGCAAGATGTCCCAGGCGGTGCTGATCGGCGTGGTGGTGAATACGTAGTAGCTCTGGTAGATGCCGGTGCAGGTAGCCCAGGCCTGGAAGCCGATGCCGAGATTGGTGACCGTGGTGCTGTTCCAGTTCTTGACAGTCGCGCATTCGCCGTCGCCGCTGCCGGCCACATCCTGGGCCTCAACGTAGCCGGGTTTGCTGATCGTGTTCGGCGAGGGGAAGGCGTCGCTCGTGTTGCCCGCCCGGGTCACGCGGGTAGTGGTCGGCGTTCCGGTCGGGTGGATGGCAATGGCGATGCTGAGCGGGAACGCGGCGGCCTTTCGGGCGTGCGCGATTCCCGCGGCGCCGGTCATGAAGCTGAGGTGATGGCCGGTGACGACCGTGCGGCCAAAGGCCGGAGGATCCGGTACCGAGGCGCCGCGGGGGTTGACCGCGTGATGCTTAACCGGGACGGTCACGGCCGGCGGGGCCGCGTCGAAGACCAGGCCGCTACGGCCGGCGGCGATCAGGTTGCCGGCCGCGTCGGCGTGCACCGTCAGGCCGCCCGCGGTGGCGTAGCGCTCGGTGAACTGACGCAGCCACGGGCTGGCCGCGGCCGCGGCCGTATGCA
>DASUAC010000656.1:0-2422 GCA_035763985.1 Jatrophihabitans sp.
AAGGTCATCTCCAGCCGGCTGGTGGTCGGCCCCAACCTGGCCATGCTCATCGAACCGCTGCTCGCGCTCTTCGAGCGGCTGGGCATGGACCAGCGGCAGGCGGTGCATGCCAGCTACGTGCTGCTGGTCTACGTCCAGGGCTTCGTGCTGCACGAGACGGCACCGCTGTCCATCGTCACGCTCGGCCCGAACGAGGACCGCTCCAGCACCCTGAAGCAGATGGAGCAGGCGCTCACCGAACTCGACACCAGCCGCTATCCGCGCACCCAGCAGGCCGCTGCCGACCTGGCTAAACCCGACCTTCCGGCCCGGTTCACATTTGGCTTGGATAGGTTGCTGACCGGCCTGGTAAACAATGCGACGAGCGTGAGTTCGTAAGAGCGTTTACGGAAATCCGTCCGGTTGCCGTCGGTTAGCTTACTAACACATTTAGTTAGCGACTTGGTGACCGAGAGATGGCGCTCGGTTACAATTCTGGCTCCGTACGTCCCACGGGATTAGGCGTTGGATTAGTCAAACCGAGAACTGGTGGATTCTCCGTAATCAACTTGCTACTGGCGGTGGTGAACGCAGCCGAGTGCTTGATCGTCTACGGCTGTCATAGGCCGGGCCATCGATAGCGGGGCTGCGTAGACGTCCGGTCTGCCGGGGTCGTCAGCCCGCGGAGCCGACCATCGAGGGCTCGGCCACGGCCCGGAGCGCACATTTTGACCTTCGAAAGACCGGTATTTTGGGCCATGCAGCGCGGCCGGGACCCCGCGGACTTCGGCTTCGAAAGCCGCGTTACCGGTGATCGATCTGCAGCCAAGTACGCGGTTTTTGTAATCACCCTGAGTAGTTAAAGGCTCCGGCAGGCTCGCGGGTTTGGTCTCGCTGCGTAACTAACGCCTCGGGTGAGCGAGCCGCGGGGACGGCCACTGATCGGCGCTGCGATTTTGTTTGGTAGGCGCCTTGCACCGGCGGTGCCTCGGGGCAGGCCGGCGGCGTGCGCCGGGCCGGTGGGTAACCTGACCAGGCCTGCTCGGCCGGGCCCCGCTCGACCGGGCCCCGCTGGACCGGGCCCCCGCTCGGCCGGGGCTCGGCTCGACCCGGGGTCAGCTCGACTCGCGCCGGATCTGCCGGTCCAGCGCGGCCAGGAAGCCGTCCGCCCATCGGCTGATGTCGTACTCCATCACCCGCCGCCGCAGCGCCCGCATCCGCCGCCGGGCCTCGGCCCCGCTGACCTGGCTGGCCCGGACGATGATGTCCTTCAGGCCGGCGATGTCGTGCGGGTTTACCAGGAAGGCCGAGGTCAGCTCGTCCGCCGCCCCGGTGAACTCGCTCAGCACCAGCGCGCCGGTCTCGTCGTAGCGGCAGGCCACGTACTCCTTGGCCACCAGGTTCATCCCGTCGCGCAACGAGGTCACCAGCATCACGTCGGCGGCCAGGAACATGGCCGCCATCTCCTCCGGCGGGAAGGACTGGTGCAGGTAGTGCACCGGCGCGTTGCCGACCTCGCCGAACTCGCCGTTGATCCGGCCGACCGTCACCTCGACCTCGTCGCGCAGCGCCCGGTACTGCTCGACCCGTTCCCGGCTCGGGCTGGCCACCAGCACCAGCTTGGCCGCGGGTGAGCTCAGCCGGCCGTCGGAGAGCAGCTCGCCGTACGCCTTCAGCCGGTGCGAGATGCCCTTGGTGTAGTCAAGCCGGTCCACCCCGAGCAGCAGCACCTCCGGATTGCCGAGCGCCTCCCGGATCTCGCGGGCCCGGCCGCGTACCTCGGGCTGCCGGGCGATCCGCTCGAAGCCGGCCGAGTCGATCGAGATCGGGAAGGCCCCGACCCGGACGTGCCGTTCGGTGCCGCCGGCGGTCACCCGCACGGTGCTGGCCCGGGTGGACAGACCGGCCGCCCGGCGGCAGGCGCGCAGGAAATTGGTCGCATCGCTCAGCCGCTGGAAGCCGATCAGGTCGGCACCCAGCAGGCCCTCGACGATCTGGCGCCGCCACGGCAGCTGGGCGTAGATCTCGTAACCGGGAAACGGGATGTGGTTGAAGAAGCCGATCCGCAGATCCGGCCGGCGCTCGCGCAGCATGCCCGGCACCAGCTGCAGCTGGTAGTCCTGCACCCAGACCACGGCGCCCTCGGCGGCCTGCTCGGCGGCCGCCTCGGCGAACCGCCGGTTGACCCCGACGTAGGCCTCCCACCAGGCGCGGTGGAACTCCGGGGACGCGATCACGTCGTGGTACAGCGGCCACAGCGTGGCATTGGAGAAGCCCTCGTAGTAGTCGCGAACCTCGTCCTCGTCCAACCCGATGACGACCAGCCGCATGCCGCTCTCGTCGAACGGTTCGGTCGACTCGCCGGCGGTGCCGGACCAGCCGACCCAGGCGCCGTCGGTCTTGTGCATGATCGGCTCCAGCGCGGTGACCAGGCCGCCCGGGC
>DASUAC010000657.1:0-13416 GCA_035763985.1 Jatrophihabitans sp.
GGACCTGGCAGTCCTGGGGGATCACGCCGGATGCCGTGCTCGGCCTGAGCATCGGGGAGATGGCCGCCGGCCTGCTGGCCGACGTCTTCACCCTCGACGAGGTCGTCCCGGCGATCGCGATTCGTGCGCAGGCATTGGAGGATTCGCCGCCGGGCGGCATGATCGCGGTATCGGCGAGCCGGGACGAGGTGGCGCCGTTGCTGCCCGCCGACGTCTGGATAGCGGTGCACAGCGGTCCGCGTCAGCTGGTGGTGTCCGGTGCCGGCGGCCCGTTGGCCGAGGCGACCCGGATCCTGGAAGGCGCCGGCCTTTCCTGCTATCCGGTGCCCACCACGCACGCGGCGCACTGTCCGCTGCTCGCCCCGGCCGTGCCCGTCTTCGACCGGGCCATCCGCGAACTGCGGCTGACGCCGCCCACGATCGACTTCTATTCGGCCGGCACCGGCCGGCTGGTCAGCGCGGACGAGGCCGTCGACCCCGGCTTCTGGTCAGGTCAGCTGGCCCGGCCGGTGCTGTTCGCCGACGCCGTGGACGCGCTCACCGACACTGCCGACCGGTTGCTGCTGGTCGAGGTCGGGCCGGGCCAGACGTTGAGCAAACTGCTGCGCCGGCATCCGGCCGTGGTGGCCGGCCGGCACCGCGCGGTGCCGACCCTGGCGCATCGTCCGGTGGAACCGTTGGCGCAGGTACGATCCGCGCTCGCCGCGGTTGCCCAGTTGCTGGCGGAGGGCGTTGCCGTCGACCCGGCCGAATTGGGCGGCCTCGACGACATCGGGCCGGCCGCGCAGCCGGCTCATCCGGACCGGCAGCACGCCGGTTCACCGGTGCTCGCCACGGCGGCCACCGCCGAGGCGCAATCGCCCGAGCCGCCGGCCGCGGCCGATGACCCGATCGCCGAGCCCGACGGTGCCTCCGCGACCGTGACCGACCGGCTGCGCCGGTTGTGGACCGAGGTGCTGGCCGAGGACGACATCGCCGAGGATGCGGACTTCTTCGACCTCGGTGGCAATTCGCTGACCGCGATGGACCTGATGGCGAAGGTGCGCGCCGAGTTCGACGTCGACCTGGGGGTGGTCATTCTGTTCGACCACTCCACGCTGGATGCGCTGGCCGGCCAGATCGAGCGCCGGGTCGGTTGATGCAGACCGAGCAGCAGACCCATCTGATACCGCTGGCCGACGGCTGGGCCAGCTGGCGGGATGTGGTGCTGCGCGGTGCCGGCTTCCCGGCCGACACCGTCCGGATGCTGACCGATCCAGAGCTTGCCGTGGCGGCCGATGCCGCGGTGCACGATCCGGACCGGCAGCCTGGCTACCTGGCCGAGTACCGGTCCGCCACCGGCCGGCTGTCCGCGGCGATCACCGAACTCGCCCGGTCCCCCCGGTTCCGGGAGGCCGTCACCTGGCAGAACCCGAAGCTGGTCAAGCTGTGCCTGGACAAGGTCGCCGCCGGCGAACCGCGCAACGTCCGTGGCCGCAACCACGAGCAGACGGTCGCCAGCTATCTGCAGCGATACAGCATGAAGAACGACACGGTCAGCTTCGTCGGGCCGGTCGGCTGGGCGCGCTGGGCGGAGACCGGGCCGGCGCTGGACGTCCGGATCGGTGCCGGCCTGCTGGCCCGCCGGACGGTGTACTTCGAGGCCTGGGCGATCGACGCGGTCGCCGGCGCCCTGTCCACCGATCCGGAGCTGCGGCCCTGGCTGGTCCCGCGGCTGTACTCCGCGCATCGGCTCGACGGCGCCACGCTGCGCGTGCCCGGCCGGCCGCCGGTGGCGCTCACCGGATGCGAGCAGGCGCTGCTGGCACTGGTGGACGGCGCTCGCACCGTACGGGACATCGCCGCGGAACTGGCCCGCTCGGATCACGCCGAGCTCGGCGACCCGGCGACCCTGCTGCCGGCCCTCGACGCGCTGGTTGCCCGTTCCCTGCTCCGGCTGGATCTGGTCGGCGGCATCGAGACCTGGCCGGAACGCACCCTGCTGGCCAAATTGGCACGCATCCCCGATCGTCCGGTGCGGGAGCGCACGGTCGGCGTCGTGCAGGACCTGATTGCCGCTCGGGACCGGGTCGGCGCCTGCGCCGGTGACGACGTTGCGCTCGAAGCCGCGCTGGCCGAGCTGGCCGACTGCTTCCGGACCATCACCGGACTGGCCGGCGAGCGCCGGCCGGGCGAGACCTACGCCGGACGGGCGCTGGTCTATGAGGACACCGTGCGCGACACCCGGGTCGGGCTGGGGCCTGAGCTGCGCGCGGAACTCGCCCGGCCGCTGTGCCTGCTGCTGGACAGCGCCCGCTGGCTGGTCGCCGAGATCGGCTGCGAATACGAGCGATTCTTCCTCGGTCTCTACCAGCGGCGAGCCGGCCAGCTCGGCAGCAGCACCGTCCCGCTGCCCTCGATCCTGAGCCTGGCCACCCCGCAACTGTTCTACAACGCCCGGGGCCTGCCGGAGCTGATCCGGCGCGTCGTGGCGGAGTTCCAGCGCCGGTGGGCGGCGATCCTGCGAATCCCGCCGGACGCCCGCGACATCCGGTTGCGCAGCGAGGATCTCCGCGAGCAGGTCGCCCAGCTGTTCCCGGCCCGCCCGGTGCCGTGGGCCACCGCGATCCACCATTCGCCCGACATCATGCTTGCCGCCCCGGATGCCGGCGCGGTCGGGCGAGGAGAGCACCTGTTCGTGCTCGGCGAGCTGCATGTGTCGTTCAACACGATGGAAAGCCGGCTGTTCGTCCAGCAGCACGACGACCCGGCGTCGCTGCTCGCGGCGGCCGAGTCGGATCTGGGTGAGCAGCGGATCTGTGCGATCGCGCCGCGGCACGGGCATGCGGTCACCTCCCGGACGGCACCGCCGTCGGCGCTGATGTCGCCGCGCTACACCTACTGGACGATGTATCCGGAGTCGGCCACCCCACCGGGGCCGATCATGCCGGCGGCCGACCTCTTCGTGCATCGCGACGGCGACCGGCTGATCGTCCGCTCGGGCTCGGGTGACTTCAAGGCTCCGCTGTGCACGGTGCTCGGCGAGCAGCTGTCCGGCGTGACCGTGAACGCCTTCAAGCCGTTGCCGCGAAGCTCGTACAGCCCGCGCGTCAGCATCGACCGGCTGGTGATCTCCCGGCAATCATGGACCTTTCGAGCCGCGGATGTGGCGTGGGCCGCGGTGCGGGACGAGCCCGAGCGGTTCCTCGAGGCCCGCAGCTGGCGGTTGCGGCACTGCCTGCCCGAGCGCGCGTTCTACACGGTTCCGGTCGAGGACAAGCCGACGTTCGTGGACTTCGGCAGCCTGGCCTACGTCAACATCCTGGCCAAGGCGATACGCCGGTCGGCGGCCGAGCCGGACGGTTCGATCACCTTGACCGAGATGCTGCCCGACCAGTCACAGCTGTGGCTGCGTGACGGCGACGGCCGCCGGTACACCTCGGAACTGCGGCTGCTCGCGGTCGACCGGCGGGCGACGGTGGCGTGATTGCCGGCGAGGCCGCCGGAAGGCATCGGCCCCGGCGGGGGCGAATACCAGCAAGGAGAACCGATGAGGCAGCGAACAGCCAGGCGAACGAACCGGGCGGCCGGCGGGCGCTGCTCGCGGCACCGGGCACGAGCCACCGGACGTACCCGATGATGAGGTTGCTGCGTGGCAAACCGGCTCAGCTGGCCCTGGCGCGCATCAACACCGCCCGGCTGGCCGGCCGGGTGGGCGGCGTCCGGCTGATCGGCCTCGATGTCTTCGTCAACCTGCTGCTCGGCGTGCTCCCGGTGGCGTTCGTCATCGCATCGGCCGTGGTGGTGGGCCGGGTGCCGGCGGCGGTGCGGGACGGCTCGGGCTCGGCCGCCTGGCGATCGCTGCTCACCGCGTTCCTGTTCGCGGCGGTTGCCTTCATCGGACAGCAGATCGTCGCCCCGATCAGGGAATCGGTCAGTGAGCTGGTGGCCCGCCGGGTCGACGGCTGGGTGATCGACGAGGTGATGGCGGCCGCCACCGGCACCGTCGGGATCGGCGGCCTGGAGGATCCCCGGGTGGTCGCGTACCTGCGCACCGCCGTCCGCGAACTGGAGAACCTGGTGCAGAGCCCGGGGCAGGCGTGCGCCGGGCTGCTGGCGTTGCTGGCCCGGTACACCCAGTTGGCCGGCTACGCAGTGGTGGTCGGCGTCGCGTTCTCCTGGCTGGCCGCGGCCGGGCTGGTGGTCGCGGTGATGCTGTTCCGGTACGGCCAACGCGGCGGCCTGCGCAAGTACGCCGCGCTCCGGTTCGCGCTCTACCCGGGTGAGCTCAAGTACGACTACCTGCGCTCGCTCGGCGTCGATGCCGGCGCAGCCAAGGAGATCCGGGTCTACGGCCTGATCGGCTGGCTCCGCCAGGTCTGGCGGGAAAGCTACCTGGAGTGGCAGCGACCGCTCTGGCGGGCTCGCCGCCGGATCTACCTCTGGCCCTACGTCGGGTTCGCCACCTGGGGGGTGCTGGTCAGCGCGGCGGTGTTCGCCATGCTGGGACACGATGCGGCCGGCCCGCACACCGCGCTGACCCTGACCACGTTCGTGATGGTGTCCACGGCCGCCCTGGCCGCGCTCCGGCTCGGTGAGGGCTACCGGGAATCCGACCTGCCCACCGCGGTCGGCATGCATGCCTACGACGCCGTGCGCCGGTTCACCGACACGCTCGCCGCGACCGAGGCGACCGGAGCTGCCCTGCCCGAGCCGGTCGCCGGCCGGACAGCCGGGCTGCCGCTGCCGGAGCTGACCGGCAGCATCCAGTTCGACCACGTCAGCTTCCGCTACCCGGGCCAGCAGCGAATGATCTTCGACGGCCTCGACCTGACCATTCCGATCGGCCGATGCACCGCCATCGTCGGGGTGAACGGCGCTGGCAAGACCACCCTGGTCAAGTTGCTGGCCCGGCTCTACGAGCCGACCTCCGGGACGATCCGGCTCGACGGCGTGGACATCCGCAGCTACCCGGTGGAGGCCTGGCGGGCCAAGCTCGCGGTGATCTTCCAGGACTTCGTCAAGTTCGAGATGTCCGCGGCCGACAACGTCGCCTTCGGGGCCGTGGCACACCGGGCGGACCACACCGGCATCCGTTCGGTCATCGAGGCGGTCGGCCTGTCGGAGCTCTTCGATGCACTGCCGCGGGGCATCGACACGCCACTCGCCCGGCATCTGACCGACGGCACCGAGCTGTCCGGCGGCCAGTGGCAGCGGGTGGCGCTGGCCCGCGCGTTGTTCGCGTTCCGGCACGGCTCGGAGATCCTGGTGCTGGACGAGCCGACGGCGAGCCTCGACGTACGCGCCGAAGCCGGCTTCTTCAGGGAGTTCACCGAGGCCGCCCGGGGTGCGACCACGCTGCTGATCTCGCATCGGTTCTCCACGGTGCGGCAGGCGGATCTGATCGTGGTGCTGGAGCACGGCCGGGTCACCGAATCCGGCAGCCACACCGAGCTGCTGGCCGCCGACGGCCGCTACGCGCAGCTGTTCCGGCTGCAGGCCCACCGGTTCACCGACCCGGACGACGCCATCTCCGCCGACCGGATCGTGCAGGCACCGCGATGAGGGGCACGCTGGCCGCCGCCTGGCGGCTGTTCCGGTTCGCGTGGCGGGCCAGTCACCGGCTGACCCTGATCGCCGTCCTGCTGTTCGTCGCGGCCGCCACCTCGGCGCCGCTGATCGCCGCCAGCCTGGGGCTGATGACGAACGCGATCATCTCCCGACAGCGGGGTGCCGCGGCCTGGTACGGCGCCGCGGTTGCCGTCTTCGCGATCCTGGGCGTGTCGGCGGTGGTCTTCGCCCTCGTCGCCTACTTCGAGTTGGCCGAGCTCGCCGAGCTGGATTTCGGCGACCAGCTGATGACCCTGTCCAACGGCTCGGTGGGCATGGAACATCACGGGCGGCCCGACTACGCCGACCTGCTGACGGTGATGCACTCGGAGAGCAAACGCTTCGCCTACGCCCTGCTCGCGTTGTTCAACATCCTCGCGCTCACGCTGGCGGTGGCCTTCGGCGCGGTGCTGCTGGCCCGGCTCAACCCGCTGCTGCTGCTCCTGCCGCCGGCCGCGGTACCGCCGTTGCTCGCCGGCCGGCGGGCCGAGCGAACCCTGGACCGGGCCAGGACGGACACCGCCGAGTCGACCCGGATCGCGCGCAACCTGTTCCGGCTGGCCTCCTCGGCCCAGTTCGGCGGTGAGCTGCGGGTCTTCGGGTTGGGCACCGAACTACGCCGCCGGCATGCGGGGTACTGGGCCGGCACGACCCGCGGCCTGTGGCGGGCACATACCCGGGCGATCGCGATTCGCTCGGTCGGCCAACTGGTCTTCGGCCTTGCCTACATCGGTGCGGTGATCCTGGTGATCCGCGAGGCGATCGACGGCCGGCGCAGCGTCGGCGACGTGGTACTGGTGACCGTGCTCGCCGGTCAGGTCAACCAGCAGTTGGTGACCGCGGTGACCCTGCTCGGCGACCTGCAGCGGATGGGGTCCACCCTGGCCCGGCTGGAAACCATCCGGGAACTGGTCGCAGATCCCGATCCGCGGGAGCAGGCTCCGCCGGCCACGTTGTCACACGGCATCGAACTGCGGTCCGTCGATTTCAGCTATCCCGGTACCGACCGGCCGGTGCTGACCGATGTGTCGTTGACCCTGCCGGCCGGCAGCACGGTCGCCGTGGTCGGTGAGAACGGCGCCGGCAAGAGCACCCTGGTCAAGCTGCTGTGCGGGATGTACCGGCCGACCGGTGGCCGGATCCTGATCGACGGGCTCGACCTGCGCAGGCTGTCGGCCGAGCAGTGGCGGGAACGGATCGCGGCCGGCTTCCAGGATTTCGTCCGGTACGAATTCTCGGCCAGGACCGCTGTCGGCGTGGGCGACCTGGCTCGGATCTCCGACGACGCGGCGGTCCGTACGGCGTTGCACCGGGCCCAGGCCGCGGACGTCATCGAGCAACTGCCGAACGGGCTGGACACCCAGCTGGGCACCAGTTTCACCGAGGGCAGCGAGCTTTCCGGTGGCCAGTGGCAGAAGCTGGCGCTGGGCCGGACCCTGATGCGCCGGACGCCCCTGCTGCTGGTGCTGGACGAGCCGACGTCGGCCCTGGACCCGGAGGCGGAGCACCGGCTGTTCGAGCAGTATGCCGAGCAGGCCCGCCAGATCAGGAGATCTGCCGGAGCGATCACCCTGATCGTCTCGCATCGATTCTCCACGGTGCGGATGGCGGACTTGATCGTGGTGGTCCAGGACGGCCGGATCCTGGAAACCGGCGACCATGCCGCGCTGATGCGCAACGGCGGGCTCTATGCCGAGCTGTTCGGGTTGCAGGCCGGCGCCTATCGGTGAGCCGGCGGGCAACTGCCTGGCACGGTGGGAGATGCAATGCCCGGCCGGACCGGAAAGCATGTTCAAGACGGCTTCGACAGGCTCGACCGCCGAGACGCAAACCTCCTGAACACAAACCCCTTAAACACGAACCCCCTGAACACAAGGCGATTGAGGTGTGTGAGTGATGACCGACAGCAGTACCGCAACCGTGGACCCGGCAGAGGTCCAGTTGGTGCCGGGCCGGATCGTTGCGGCCTGGCAGGCCAAGGACGCCGAGGCATTCGCGGCTGCCTTCACCGAGGACGGCAGCATGATCCTGCCCGGCGGTGTCTACCTGACCGGGCGCCGCGCCATCCGGGACTTCATGGCCGAGGCGTTCGGCGGTCCGTATCGCGCCACCCAGGTCACCGGAACCCCGTTGGCGTACAAGCCATTGGCCGGCGATGTGGTGCTGCTGCTGACCGAGGGCGGCGTGCTGGCCGACGGCGAGTCGGAGGTGTCGGCCGCGAACGCCATCCGGGCCAGCTGGCTGCTCCGGCGGGTCGATGAGCGCTGGCTGATCACCGCGTACCAGAACACCCCCATCGCTGCGTGAGATTGCTCCTACCAGCCATGCCCGGCCGGCGGCCGGGCCGACCGACAGGGGACGACAGTGCCGTCTGCGTTGGGCATGCTGCGCCAGTGGGTACTCGCGCCATCGCTGCACAAGGTCAGCTTCGCCGGCCGCGGGTTCCCGGCTGCGACGTCCGCCGCGGCCGATCAGCTGGAGGCGATCCCGCAGGCGGTGGTGTGCGGCTTCGAGTGGGCGATCGCCGGATCCTCGGTGGCTGACCTGCATCGCCGGCTCCGGCTGGTGGATCCCGAATACCGGGGCTTCGCCTACGAAGGCGCGACCATGGCCTGCACGATATTGGACTCGGTACGCGGCGACCGCACCAGGCGGCTGCTGACCGGCCCCGGCGAACCGCACATCTTCCTGGCATACATCGGCATCGGGTTCGCGATGGCCCGGCTGCCCCGGCCGGTGTGGAGGCGGGTGCTGCCGGATCTCGCGCACTTCCGGTATCACCCGACGATGAGCTGGCTGGCGGTCGACGGCTACGGCTTCGACCTGGCCTACTTCGACCCCGAGCGGTGGGTGGACCGGCAGCAGATCCCGGCCGGCTACCCCTGGCAGGGCCATCCGGAGTACTTCCCACGTGCGGTGGACCAGGGCATCGGCCGAGCGCTGTGGTTCATCCACGGCGGTGATCCCCAGGCCGTCGCCGCCGCGGTGGACCGGTTCGCCGCGGAACGGCGTGCGGATCTGTGGAGCGGCGTCGGCCTGGCCGCCACCTTCGCCGGCGGCTCGGCAACGGCCGACCTTGCAGCGCTGCCCGCACTGGCCGGCCCGCATGGTGCCGATCTCGGCGTCGGCTCGGTGTTCGCGATCAAGGCCCGCAGCTACGCCGGCCAACTACCGGAGCACTCGGCGCGCTACGCGCTGGCCCTGACCGGCTGCTCGGCCGCGGAGCTCGCCGAACTGGCCGATCGGACCGAACAGCCCGACGGACTGGAGTCCGCCGCCGAGCCGGCGTACGAGCAATGGCGACAGCGGATCCGGCGCACGCTCCGGCCGGCCCCCAGCCGCCAGCAGCAGGGCTGAACCGCCCTTTTTCGAAAGGAAGATCTCGTGCTCCGAGCACTCCGTCGTCGCATCCTGACCCCGAGCATGTCCGAAACCCGGCTGGACGTGCGTGGCTTCCACGTCAAGAACGCCGCAGCCCGGTCACGGCTGGAACGGGTCGGGGAGACCTTCCTCACCGGCTACGGGTATGCGGCCGAGGCACGCACCGTCGACGACGCCGAGCAACGGCTGGAGTTGCTGGACCGGGAAGTGCGAGGTTTCGGCTACGAGGGCGCGGCGATGGGCTTCGCGATCCGGGACGGCCTGCCGATCGGCGGCAGCACGCACGTGGCGCAGTTGCTTGCCGGCCGGGGCCGGCGGCATGCCTACATGGTCTACATCGGGGTGGGCTGGGCGATGGCCCGGCTGCCCCGGTTCCGCTGGTCGCGGATCACGGTTGCCGATCCGCTGCTGCGCTGGCTGGTGCTGGACGGCTACGGCTTCCATCAGGCGTACTTCCACACCCGGCAGTACGTCACCGAGCACTACCGCGAGCCGGAGCTGCCCTGGCCGGCCGAGGGCCCGAGTTGGTATGCCCAGCACGCCGTCGACCAGGGAATCGGCCGGGCGCTGTGGTTCATCGGGGGCACCGACGTCGACCAGGTGACCAACCTGATCAGCGGCTTCCAGGCCGAGCGCCGGCCGGATCTGTACAGCGGCGCGGGACTGGCCGCCTGCTACGCCGGCGGCGCCGAGCCGGCCGAGCTGTCCCTGCTCGCCGACCGGGCCGGCGACCACCTGCCGCAACTGATGCAGGGCGCGGTGTTCGCCGCCACCGCCCGGGTGGAGACCGATCTGGTCGTGCCGCACACCGAGATCGCCACCAAGCTGCTGTGCGGGACCACCCCGGCCGAGGCGGCGCAGCTCAGCCGCGACTGCCGGCCGGGCCCGGTGGATGCGGCATCCGAGGAGGAGGACGACCTGCCGGCCTATGAGGTCTGGCGGCGGCGCCTGGCCGCCGCGCTGGCAGCTCCGGACAGGCGCTGACGTGACAAGCGCTGAGACGGCAGGCGCCGCGGCGGCCGCTGACGTGACACCCGCCGAGACAGCAGGCGCTGAGGCAGCGGGCGTTGAGGCGGCAGCCCCGGTTCCGGCCGAGCCGATCGCCCGGGGCCTGCCCGGCCCACCGCTGCGGGCGACCCCGAAGCTGCTTCGGCTGCTGGTGGCGGACCGGCTGGGCATGATGAACCTGGCCGCCTCCCGGTACGGCGATATGGCGCGGATCCGGGTGGGGCCGAAGGTGCTCTACGTGCTCAACGAGCCGTCCCTGGTCAAGCACGTGCTGGTGGACAACGCGGCGAAGTACCACAAGGGCATCGGCCTGGTCCAGGCACGGCGAGCGCTCGGGGACGGCCTGCTCACCAGCGACGGTGACCGCTGGGCCGCCCAGCGCAAGGTGATGCAACCGGTGTTCCAGGCCAAGCGGATCGCCGAGCAGGCCGACCGGGTGGCCGAGGAGGCGACGGCCTGGGTGGAACGGCTGTCGTTGCAGGCCGGACGTGGCGTGGTCGACGTCACCGCGGAGATGACCAAGCTCACCCTCGGCGTGCTCGGCCGTACCCTGCTCGATTCCGACCTGCACGGCTACGCGGGCATCGGGCACTCCTTCGAGGCGGTGCAGGATCAGGCGATGTTCGAGATGGTCACCCTCGGGCTGCTTCCGCTGTGGCTGCCGCTGCCCAAGCAGCTGCGGTTCCGGCGAGCCCGGCGCCGGCTGGACGAGGTGGTCGACGCGCTGATCGCCGAACGGTCCCGGCGCGGCGAGGCGGCCGGTGACGACGCGCTCGGCCGGCTGCTCGCCTCGATCCGGACCGAGACCGGCGAGGTACGCCGGCAACGTGGCCGCGAGGAGTTGACGACGCTGCTGCTGGCCGGCCACGAGACCACGGCCAGCACGCTGAGCTGGGCATTCCACCTGCTGGACGAGCATCCCGCGGTGGCGCGCCGGATGCGCGCGGAGGCGATCGCGGTGCTCGGCAACCGGCGACCGGGCTACGCCGACCTGAACCGGCTGCGCTATACGACCATGGTCGTCGAGGAAGTGATGCGGCTGTACCCGCCGGTCTGGATCCTGCCGCGATCGGCGCAGGCCGACGACGAGATCAACGGCCATCGGATACCCGCCGGCTCGGACGTGATCGTGAGCCCGTACATCCTGCACCGGCACCCCCGGTACTGGCTGGATCCGGAACGGTTCGTCCCGGAGCGGTTCGAGCGGGCACAGGCATCGGCGCGCCCCCGGTACAGCTACCTGCCGTTCGGGGCCGGTCCGCGAGTCTGCATCGGCAGCAACCTGGCGATGATGGAGGCGGTGTTCGTGCTCAGCACCGTGGTGCGGCAACTGGAACTCCGCAAGCTGCCGGGCCGGCCGGTGGTCGCCGAGCCGATGCTCTCGCTGCGGATCCGGGGCGGCCTGCCGATGACCGTCCACCGGATCTGAGCCGGTTCGGGCTCAGCCGCTGCTGGCCACCTGGTTGATCTCCAGCGGCCTGCGGAAGCTGTCCAGCTCCGGAATCGCCAGCAATACCGGCACATCGGTGCTCCGGCACGGGCGAAGCGCCAACCGCGTGAGCGGTGCGACGCCGGCCCGGACGGTGACCGGCACCGAATCGGACAGCAACAGCGGCCGTCGCTGCCACGGCTTCGCGGTCCAGTCCGCGGTGGCGACGGTGACGGCGCGAACGCTCCAATCCCCGTCCGGCACGCCGGCCACCCGGCAGCGTCCGGAGTCATCGACGACCGCACAGGCGATGGGCGCGCTTTGCAACGGCAATCCGAAGACGCCGACGTAGGTACGCATCGGGACGCCGGTGAGCGGCATCAGCGCGGTCAGCTCCACGCAGCCGGCGCCGCGGCCGCCGGGCGAGCGCCGGGCGGGCGCCCGGAAGCCCAGCTTGGCCTGATGCCGGTAGCGGGCCGGCGACATGCCCACGCTCAGCGTGAAGCGACTGGAGAACGTGCCGGGGCTGTTGTAGCCCACCAGGTAGGAGATGTCGGTGACGCTCAGCGAGGTTTCCAGCAACAGGTTCTTCGCCCGGAACAGCCGGACGGCGGTGAGGAACCGTCCCGGTGAGGTACCGGTCTCGGCGCGAAAGATGCGGGAGAAGTAGTAGCGGCTGAACAAGGCCTCGCCGGCCAGCTCGGAAAGCGAGAGCGGCTGATCATACTTCTGCCACATTATGTTGATGGCACGTTTGACAGGGGCACTCATGACTCCTCCATCGCGGGAAATGGAACGTCCTGCGACATAGACATGGGCATAGACGTGCCGGTCGGCCACGAGAGCGCGGATACCCGGACTTACGCCGGTAAGCTGATGCCACATTCGGTCTTCAGACGCGCTCCAGCCGCGGCTGTTCCCTTTACGCTATAAGGCCATTAGGGATCGAGGCCTGTCGCGTGCGGTAAGCCGTGGCAGTTGGGCAAAGAATTGAAGACGTTCCGTTTGCAATATCCGATTGGATGCTTAGAGCTTAATAGAGAGTTCATGTGTTCTGCGTTAGCTTCATCCTGGTTTACCCCAAGTGAGCAATCTCGAAGACACGATTTGCGGCAGTGGCCAAGCGTCATCCCCTGCCATGTTCGGGTGATTCGGCCATCGCGGCGCAGACGGCTTGCGGCAGCCCAAGGGCATGGCGGCGGCAAAACCCGTCCGGCCGAGATTGTTCGAAAGCGAAATTCATGCCCTGCTCACGCGGCCGGCTCGACCGTAATCGGGCCCGGTGACTGCCGGCTTAGCCAAGCCGGCGATACTCGCCACCGAAAAAGAGCAGCGCGTCGGCATCGGCGCTACGACCGAGGTCGAGCACCTCGCCGAGAAAGATGGAGTGGTCGCCGCCGTCGTAGACGGTGTCGAGCCGGCACTCCATCCAGGCCAGCGCGCCACCGATGATCGGCACCCCGGTGCGCGTGCCGGGCCGCCAGTCCACCACGTCGAATTCCGGGCTGTCGTGCCGGCGCCGGTCGGCGAAGTACTGCGCGAGCGGACGTTGCCGCGACGACAGGACGGAGATCCCGAACGCCTTGCCGTCCAGGATCGCGTGATGCATCAGGCCCGAACGCAGTACGCACACCAGGACCAGCGGCGGGCGCAACGAGACCGAGGTGAAGGCGTTGGCGGTCATCCCGTGCGCGCCGGCCGCGGCGGTGGCCGTTATCACGGTCACCCCGGTGGCGAACATGCCGAAGATGTTGCGCAACTCCGTGCCGGCCGGCCCGCCGTTGCCGGCGGGGTCGGCCGGCGTGCCGGCATCGTTGCCGGCCGGCTGGGTCACGGCCGCGCCCCGCTCAGCGCGACCCCGTCGCCGGCCGGGTGGGCCGGTTGGCCGGGCGTCAGCCGGTACTCGGCCAGCGCCTGCCGCAAGGCCGGCGGCACCCGGGTGGGCCGGGTGTCGGTGTTCGGCCCGCTCATGCAGGCGATCCGCTGCTGGCCGCGCGCGACCAGTTCCT
>DASUAC010000658.1:0-3950 GCA_035763985.1 Jatrophihabitans sp.
GCGGTCAGCGTGGCCAGCGCCTCGGCGACGGTCTCGCCGATGCTGGCGGTGATCTTGGTGGGGTCCGGACGCAGATCCACCTCGGTGCCGAGCGTGCCGCCGTCGCCGGGCCAGTGCTGGTCCGGCCAGCCGATCGCGACCGCGTAGCCGTGCAGCAGGCAGCCGTCCGGGAAGCCGTTGTTGCCGGGCAGCTGACCGGCCGGGTAGCTCCAGCCGAGCCCGGCCAGCCTGGCGGCCGAGTCCGCCGCGCTGATCGCGTGGGCCGGGTCGACGGCGGGGTTGCGGTACCAGCCGCAGACCAGGTAGCTGATCGGGCCGGCGGCCACCCCGGCCAGGTCGTCGTGCAGCGCGAGCCGGCCCTCGACGTTGTCGTAGTAGGCGGCCCAGGCCAGGTCGCCCGGGCCGGCCGCGGTCAGCAGCTGGGCAGGTACCGGACCCGATGGTGGCAGCGGCGCGCCGGACAGCGGATCGATGACGGCCGGCGTCTGGGCATTGACATCCGGGATCAGCCACGCCCGGACGTTGCGCGGGCCGGATCTGGTCGAGCCGGACAGCCGAACCACCAACCAGCTGTCCGGCACTGCCGGGAAGTGCTGGCTGCCGTCGGGGTTGGTGGTGGCGTGGGTCAGCCCGTCCGGCAATGCCCAGTGCAGGTACACCCCGGGCTGCCGGCCGCCGGGCAGCTCCTGGAACGGGTCGGGCACCAGCTGCTGGCGCCGGTTCACCTTGGCCGCCGGCCGGGGTGTGTCGAGCCGGGTCAACGCCCAGTGGGTGCCGGGGTCCCGCACCACCAGCGCGTCCAGCTGGATCGGAACCAGTAGCCGGGCCATCAGCTCGTCCCGCCCGGTGCGCTGAACCGTTGCCGGGCCGGCGCTCGGGTCAGCGCCAGCGCCAGCGCCGCCGACCTGCGCGGAGCGGCCAGCTTGGCCGTCGCGTCCAGTCGCTGGCGCAGTTGCACGACATCGACCACGCCACGGGCCAGGTCGCGCATCGGCACCGGCACCACCGCGCCCTCCTTGCCGTCCGCGCCCCGCACCCGGACCTGGAACCCGCCGCTGACCGGCTCGACGCCGAGCTGGATCGCGTGATGCGGCTCCTCCAGCCAGACCAGCTTGGGCACGCCGGCGAACAGCACCAGCAGCACGGACGGGTCCAGCTGCTGCATCCGCAACACCGGCACCGAGAGCGCCGGATCGAGCGTCGCCGGGTCGGCGTCGGACGGGATCGCGGTGGTCGAGTACGCCCGCAGCTGCAGTTGCGGCCAGCCGGACACCAGCGCCGAGCGGATCAGCACGCCGGTCACGTCCAGTTCCGGATCGACGGTGTGGCTGGCCTGCTGCAGGGCAAGCTCGAGCACCCCGCGGCCCCGCTCCAGATCGCGGACCAGCGGCAGGTGCTTGCCGAGCTGATCCGGCACCAGCGCGGTTGCCAGTTCGGCCTGCGCCTGCTCGCGGGTGCCGCCGGCGCCGACGGCGAGCGCGCCGGCCGACAGCTGGTCCAGCCAGGCCGGGTCGAGATGGAAGAACCTGGCCGACTCGGGCGGCAACAGCTTCGCGTCCGGCACCAGGTAGTGGAACGGGACGTCGATCAGCAGCCGCATCCGGGCCAGCGACTGCAGGACGTAGTCAGGCAGCGGCGGCACGCTCGGGCCGGCAGTGGCCGCCATGGCTGCGGTGCCTGCGGACGCGATGGCTGCGGTGCCGGCGGGCGCGATGGCTGCGGCGCCGGCGGGCGCCTGCTCGGGCTGGGTGCCGGCGAGCCGGCCGGCCAGCGCCAGCCGAGCCCGGTAGACCTCGGCTGCTGACATCAGGGCCTTCATCAGGTCGCCTTTCTGGGGGCTCGCTTGGCGGCCTGCTCAGCCGAGGTTTTCTTGGCCGCAAAGTTCTTGGTCGCAGTCTTCTTGGTCGGCGCCTGCTTTGCCCCGGCCTTCTTGGCCGTCTGCTTTGCCCCGGCCTGCTTGGCCGTCTGCTTGGCCGGAGCCTGCTTGGCCGGCGGCTGTTGCTCCGGTGTCCCGGCCGGCCGCTGACCGGCGGCTGGCTGACCGGCGGCTGGCTGACCGGCCACCAGCGCACGCCGGAGGGTGGCCAGTTCGGCAAGCGCGGTACCGCTGTTCTCGGCCGTTGAGCGCTCATCGGTCGCCGCGCGCCTCTTGGCGGCGGAGCGCTTGCCGGCGTCCGGGCGCGTCCCGACGGTCCCCGTCTCGACGGACCGCTGCTGAGCGGTGGCTGCGGCCAACGCGGCCGGATGCGCACCGACCGGGTTGATGCTCGGATGTGCTCCGGCCAGCCGGTGCAGCAGCGCCGCACCGATCGCGGCGCCCGGTGGCGCATCATGGTTGATCGCGGGCAGCACGCTCTGGCCACCCGGGCGGCCCGGTGCGGCGGCCAGCGCGTTCGACAGCGTGCTGGCGCTGATCGCGGCCCGGGCCGCATTGTCGAGGTCGCGGTGCCAGCCGACGATCTCCCGGGTGAACCGCCCGTCCGCGGCGCCGAGCAACCGGCCGAGTTCGAAGGCCGCACCCGCGGTCAGATCACCCGTCCCGGGCAGCGGCTGCTCGACCGACCACGACTGCGCGACCAGGGGTGACCGGTAGGTTGCCGGGCCGCTCACCCCGTCCCGGTCGGTGTGCGTGACGGTGATGGTGCCGTTGCCGGCGGCCGGTGCCGCGGTGCCGAACAGCCCGACATCCAGCTGTCCGGCAAGCTGCTCGAACGAACCGGTGCCGGCCGAGGTGAAGTTCCAGCTGGTCAGCACGATCACCGGCGGCGCGGGCTGGTCGTCGTCCGGCAGCGCGTAGAGGTCGGTCCGGCCCTCCAGCGACACCAGCATGGCCACGTAGTCGGTACCGGCGCCGGACGAGGTGTCCAGCGGCAGCCGGTTCGCGGTGACGACGGCGAACCAGCCGTCGTCATCACCCACGTCCAACGCGGTGTCGGCGACATTGACCTGCCGGACGTGGGTGAGCAGGGCCAGTTCGGCGGCCTGCGGCAGGATCGCGCGCAGCACCCGGTTGCTGGTGAACCGGGCGACCGTCACCGGCAGGCGCGGATCGGCCGACTGCACCGCCTGGATCATCGAGTAGATCTGGGATCCGACCATCGGCTGCAACTGGCCGGACTGCAGTACCACCTCACCGGCCTGGGTGTCGGTGTGCCGCTGGGCGACCAGCAGCGCGAGCCAGCCGCCGCCGGCCACCACCGGGGTCCGCTCCCACGGCAGCGTCCGCCGGGTGAGCGCGATGTGCGGCAACCGCAGGCCGAACGCTCCCTTCGCGGTGGCCGGCGGGTGCACGGTGGCGACCTCCTCCGGGCCGAGCGCGAACCGTGGTCCGCCGACCTGCAGGAAGGTCGCATCGGCCGGCGCCGGCGGGAACGCGGTCTTGTCACCGGTGTTGGCGTTGGCCACCTCGGCAGACGTGGTCACCCGGTAGGTGGCTGCGGTCAGCAGCGGCGCGATCTGGTCGTACAGCCTGATCGAACCGATCGGGATCGGCGAGCTCATGCCGGCTGGGCCTCCGTCCTCGACTGGTGCAGCTGCGCGGCCACCGTCGGCGCGGTGGCCAGGCCATCGGCCGGGCGGTCGGCCGGCAGCGGCGCCGGATCCACCAGCAGCAGATGCGGATCCGTGGCCAGCTCGCGGGCCCAGTCGGCAGCCTCGCCGCGCAGTGCGACCACGCCGGCGACCGTCCAGTCGGCGGCGCTGGCCACCGAGACCCGCAGCTCGTCGCCGTCCTGCCGGGTGACCGCGAAGACCAGCGCGGTACGCCGGCCGCTGGTCACCACCAGCGCGTCGGCCAGCTCGCCGCCGGTCACCCGGACGGTCAGGTCGCCGAGATCGTCGCCGGTGGCCGGTTCGGCAGCCCGGTCAGCCTGCACTACGATCAGCTGCACCGGACCGCCGAACACCGTGGTGGTCAGCGCGCTCGGCACACCACCGGCCGGCTTGGCACC
>DASUAC010000659.1:0-2166 GCA_035763985.1 Jatrophihabitans sp.
GGGAAAGTCCCGCACCGGTGAACCGGCGCGGGACTTTCTCCTTGTGTTTGCAGGCGATCTGCTTGTGTCGGCGATGAGCTACAGCGCGGCGTGCTCGGCCTGCGCGGCAGCAGCCGCCCGCTCGGCCGCCTGGGCCTGCAGCCCGGACTCCATCCGCAGCTTGACCTCGCGGAGGAAGAAGGACAGCACGAACGCCGGGACGATGACCAGCGCGGCTACCAGGAACACCCGGTCCATCGCGGCCGCGAAGCCGGACAGGAACGGTTCCCGCAGCACCAGCGAACCGTGCTTGAGGAAGCTGGTGTCGTTCAGCTGACCGGTCGACCCGGCCTGCATCGCCTGCAACGCATGGGTGATCGTGGCGTTGGCCGGATCCCGCAGCGCCGTCCGGAAGCCCGAGGTGCCGGCCGCGGCCCGGACGTTCTCGCTCACCTTGGTGGCCGCGCCGGAGAAGAAGATGGTCAGGAAGACCGCGGTGCCGAACGTACCGCCCATCGACCGGAAGAAGGTGGCCGAGGAGGTGGCCACCCCCATCTGGCTCGGCGGCACCGCGTTCTGGGTCGCCAGCACCAGGGTCTGCATGCAGCAACCGAGGCCGGCGCCGAGCAGGATCATCAGGGGGATCAGGTGTGAATAGCTGGTATCCCACTGGATCCGGGACAGCCCGAGCAGCGCGACGATCAGCACGCCGGTGCCGATGATCGGGAAGATCTTGTAGCGGCCGGTCTTGGCGGTGATCACGCCGCTGGTCATCGCCACGGTCATCATGCCCAGCATCAGCGGCAACAGCGACAGGCCGGACTTGGTGGGCGAGAATCCCTTGACGATCTGCATGTACAGCGGCAGGCAGATGATGCCGCCGAACATGCCCATGCCGATGACGAAGTTCATCAGCGAAGCGACGCTGAACACCGGATGCCGGAACATCTTCAGCGGCAGGATGGCCTCGTCGCCGACCCGCCGTTCCTGGAACACGAAGAGCGCCAGCAGCAGGGCGCCGATGAGGTAGCAGCCGAGCGACCGGGCCGATCCCCAGCCCCAGTCACGGCCCTGCTCGGACACGATCAGCAGCGAGGCGATGCCGAGCACCAGGGTGACCGCGCCGAGGTAGTCGATGCGGTGTTCGCGCCGGGTGTGCGGCAGGTTCAGGTAGCGGCTGACCACCGACAGTGCCACCAGCCCGATCGGCACGTTGACGTAGAACACCCAGCGCCAGCCGTCGAAACCGAGCAGGCTGGACTGGCCGGCGAGCAGGCCGCCGAGCACCGGGCCGAGCACCGAGGAGGTCGCGAAGACGGCCATGAAATAGCCCTGGTACTTGGCCCGTTCCCGGGGCGAGACCACGTCGGCGATGATCGCGAAGGCCAGCGCCATCAGCCCGCCCGCGCCGAGGCCCTGGACCGCCCGGAAGGCGGCCAGTTGGATCATCGACGTCGACATGCCGGACAGCGCCGAACCGACCAGGAAGATCGTGATGGCGAACAGGTAGAACTTCTTCCGGCCGTACATGTCGCTCAACTTGCCGTACAGCGGGGTGGAAACCGTCGAGGTGACCAGGTAGGCGGTGGTGGCCCAGGCCTGGTTGGTCTGCCCGTTCAGCTTGTCGGCGATGGTGCGCATCGCGGTGGAGACGATGGTCTGGTCCAACGAGGCGAGGAACATGCCGAGCATCAGCCCGGAGAGGATCAGCATGATCTGCCGATAGGACAACAGTCCGGAGTCCTCGGACCCGGCGCGGACCTGGGTGTCAGCCATGGTTGAGCTCCTGCTGTAGTTCACGGGCGTGCTGGTCGAAGTACTTCTCGCTGGCCGCGTTCAGCCGGCCGAGCAGGGTGGCGAAGGTACTGATCTCCTCTTCGGTCCAATCACCGAGCATCCGCTGCATGCGCTGCCGGCTGCCGGCCTGCAGCCGCTGCAGCAACCGCTTGCCCTTGGGGCTGGCCTTGAGCAGCACCGCCCGGCGGTCGTCCGGGTCGGTGGCCCGCTCGAGCAGGCCCTCCTTCTCCAGATCCGCCACCTGGCGGGACACGGTGGACGGGTCGAAGCCGCAGCGCTCGGCCAGCGCCGAGAGCCGGCACGGCCCACAGTGCGACAGCGTGCCCAGCAGCATCAGGGCCAGCCGGTCCACCCGGCCGTCGCCGATCTGCTGCTTGAAGCGGCTGTGGT
>DASUAC010000660.1:0-11519 GCA_035763985.1 Jatrophihabitans sp.
CTCGAGTGTGGCGACGGTGGTGGGTGACGGCCGTCAGTCGTGCAGCGCGCGCCAGCGGGCGAGGTTGTGCCGGGCGTCGGCCAGCGCGTCGTGCGCGTCCGGGCCGGCCGCCGGCAGCGGCGGGCAACCGGCCTGCTCCCAGAGTTGACGCAGTTCGTGGGTGAACCGGGGCAGTTGGCGGGGCAGCGCACGCATGTCACCCCACAGTTGGGCCAGCGCCACGTGGTCGTAGCTGGCCATCCAGGCCCACAGCTCCACCGGCTCCCGCGGTTCGAGCAGGTAGCGCAGCAGGTCGTCCCGGATCTGGACCCGGGAACGCCAGACCGGCGAGGCCGGCGGCGGCAGTTGGTTCAGTACGTTGCGGCGTACCCAGTCGATCGCCAGGCTCGGGTCGAACTCGGTGGATACCGCGTAGAACTCCCGGCCGTGCTCGTCCACCACGCCGATCGAGACCAGCGTGATGGTGCGACCGTCCTCGATGAACTCGCAGTCGTAGAAGTAGCGCACCGGCCGGCGGATCCGCCTCAGCCCGCTCGTTCGACCGGCACCGCCCGGTCGTGGCTGGTCGGCCCGACCGCGTCCGGATGGTGGCCGTCGGTCTTGCCGAAGCCGAGGTCGGCGCCGGTCTGCTTCTTGACCTTGGCCGCGTAGGTGTCGACGTATTCCTGGCCGGACAGCTGCATCAGCTCGTACATGATCTCGTCGGTCATCGAGCGCTCGACGAACCGGTCACCGGCCAGCCCCTCGTACCGGGAGAAGTCCAGCGGCTTGCCGAACCGGACGCCCGGACGAGGCCGCAGGTGCGGCAGCAACCGGCCGGTCGGCATGGTCTTCTCGGTGTCGATCATCGCCACCGGGATCACCGGGACCCGGGCCTCCAGCGCCATCCGGGCCACCCCGGTCTTGCCCTTGTACAGCCGGCCGTCCGGCGACCGGGTGCCCTCGGGATAGATGCCGAGCAGCTGGCCTGCCTTGAGGATCCGCACGCCCGTGGTCAGCGCGCCGCGGGCGGCGTCGGCATCGTCCCGGTCGATCGGCACCTGACCGATGCCGGAGAAGAACACCCGGGACAGCCGGCCCTTGAGCCCGCCGGTGGTGAAGTACTCCGCCTTGGCCAGGAAGGTCACCCGCCGCCGGACCAGCACCGGCATGAAGAACGAGTCACAGAACGACAGGTGGTTGCTGGCCAGGATCGCGCCGCCGTGTTCCGGGATGTTCTCCAGCCCCTCGGTGTACGGCCGCCAGATCAGCTTCAGCCATGGCCCGAGCCCGACGAACTTGAGGAACCAGTACAGCAACTTCCCCCCTGCCCTGCGGTGTGTGACTCGAACGATAGTCGTGCCGGCTCGGCACCGACAATTCACGCGCCGTACGACCGAAGCGAAACTACCTGTCAGCGTGCCCGCCGCCGCTGGCCTAGCCGTGATTGCGCCGGAGACGGCATGATGTAGCAATCAAGGTTTCAGGGGGAAAAGTGGCCGCTCAGCAACCGGTGGCAGCCGGCGCGGAGCCGTTCTCCGCCGATGGTACGGGCGACAACGGACGGATCGGCGTGCTGGTCAGCCACGGTTTCACCGGCAGCCCGGTCAGCATGCGCCCCTGGGCCGATCACCTTGCCGCGGCCGGCTACACCGTCCGGTTGCCGGTGCTGCCGGGCCATTGCACCAGCTGGCAGGACCTGAACCGGACGCCCTGGACGGACTGGTACGCCGAGATCCGGCGGAACTACGCCGAGCTGGACGAACGCTGCGACGTGATCTTCGCCTGCGGGCTGTCCCTCGGCGGCGCGCTGGTACTCAAGCTCGCCGAGGACCTCGGTCCGGAGGCCAAGCTGGCCGGCCTGGCGGTGGTCAATCCGGCGATCGCCACCCTGCGCAAGGACGCCGCACTGGCCAAGTACATCGCCTGGTTCGTGCCGTCCCGTCCGGGTTTGGGGAATGACATCGCCAAGCCGGGGGTGGACGAGTACTGCTATCCCCGCACGCCCCTGAAAGCACTGGTGTCGATGATGCAGATGTGGCGTCCGGTGGTCGACCACCTCGCCGACGTCACGGTGCCGGTGCTGCTGTTCCGCTCCCAGACCGACCACGTGGTGGACCGGTTGTCCGGCGAGCTGCTGCGCAGCCGGGCCAGCGCGACCACCGTGACCGAGGTGCCGCTGCCGAACTCCTACCACGTCGCGACCCTGGACTACGACGCCGAGTTGATCTTCACCCGGACCGACGAGTTCATCGCCGAGCAGGTCGGGGCGGGCCGGACGTGACCTCACCAGCCTCGCACCGCGGCAGACGGGACAACGGCCTGGATTCCGACGCCTACGCGCCGGTGGCCGACGTCGACCCGCGGCTGGCCGACCACCTGCTCGACGTGCTCGGCCTGCGCGACGTACCCGCCTACGTGGAGCCGACCAATCAGCCGGTCACCGCCGATCGGCTGTTCGTGGCCGCCGACCAGACCGAGGTCGCCCGGCAGGTGCTGACCGAACTGGCCAACGAGCTGGGCATCGAGGTGTCCGCCGGCCATCACGCCCAATCGGCCCGCGGTGCCGAACCGGACCGCCGGGCCGACCCACTGGCCGGCATCGACACCGACACCGAGTTCGCCGCCATCGTCGCCGGGCTGGGCGAGCTGGGCCGGCCGCTGCTGGACTGGCACTACTCGAGCCCGGCCGAGCCGGCCGAGCCGGCCGACGAAGACCCCACCGTGGCCGAGGTCGACCACTTCGTGCCGCCGGCCCCGCCGCCGGTCCCCTGGCCCGCGTTGGGCACCGCGATCGCGGTGCTGGTGACGCTGGCCGGCATCGCGGTGATCACCTTCGGCTACGCCGCCGGGCTGCCGGCCGACCTGCCGCTGCCGCTGGGCGTGGTGCTGGTGCTGTTCGGCGCCGGGCTGCTGGCCCTGCGGCTGCGTCCGGAGCCGCGCGACGACTCCGACGACGACGGAGCGGTCGTCTAGGGGTTCTGCCGTTCTTCACGTGCCGATGGGCCGTCCGCCACCTCGGCCGCACGCCGTACCACCAGCTGCTCGACGCCGGCATCCGGGTCGCCCGGCGCGGCTCGCTGCCGCTGGAGCACTGGCTGCAGGCCGCGCACTCCTCGCACACGGTCAGCGCCTGACGCTTCGCTCGCCTCGGGCACCGGGTCGGGCGTGCTGCGTACCGTGTCGGCGTGCTGCGTACCGTGTCGGCGTGCTGCGTACAGTGTCGGCGTGCTGCGTACCGTGTCGGCGTGCAGGAATTGCTCGCCGCGATCCGGGCCGCGCCGCCGGCGTGCGGGCCGGTCCGGGTGGTCGCGATCGACGGCGGCGCCGGAGCTGGCAAGTCGAGCCTGGCCGCCACCGTGGCAGCGGCCGTCCCGGATGCCACCGTGCTGCACCTGGACGATCTGCTGGACGGCTGGGCCGGGCAGTTCGGCTATCGCGAACGGCTGCATGCCGAGGTGCTGGCGCCGCTGGCCACCGGCCGGCCGGGTGGCTATCGGCGCTATGACTGGAAGGCCGGCCGGTTCGCCGAGCAGGTCACGGTGCCGGTCAGCCGGTACCTGCTGGTCGAGGGCGTCGCGGCACTCTGGGGCTGCTCGCCGTACTGGTCGGTGGGCGTGTTCCTGAACGTGCCGCGGGCCGAACGGGAACGCCGGTGGACCGAGCGGGACGGCCCGATGCGGCCGGAGTGGCTGACCTGGCTGGACGCCGAGGACCGGTTCTTCGCCGAGCATCCGGTGCCCGCCGGGGCCGTCGTGCTCGGCTCAGCGATTCCACATCGTCATCGCGGAGAAGTGTCGTAGGGCTTGGGTAGCGTAGTTCGGTTCAGCCCCTACTGTTTGAGATTGACCTTTCCACTAAAGGAAAATCTCCATTGACGATCTTCCCGTACGGCGATAGAATCGAACACATGGACGACTTGCCGGACGGGTTGACCGACTCGGAACTGCTCGCCTGCGCTCTGGGCGAGCATCCGGCCTTCCGCACCGGCGCCGAGCTGGACCGGATCGATCCGTCTGCGTTGTCGGCCGGCGAACGGGTCGATCTGCTGGCGGTGCTGGAGGAGCAACGCCGCTGGTTCGACGCCGCCCAGTTGCGGCTGCTGGCTGCGATGCAGGCCGGGGACGACTCCCCGCTCGGGTTGGGTCAGGAGTCGGTGTCGCTGGCGTTGCAGTTGCCGTTGCGCACCGCCCAGAACCGGCTGGCGCAGGCCGAGACACTGGTGCGGGAGTTGCCACGCACGCTGGCCGCGGTCTCGGACGGGTCGATCTCGGCCGCGCACGCGGCGGTGTTGGCGGAGGCCGTGTGGCGCATGCCGGACGATCCCGCGCTGCCCGCAGCGCTGGAGGACACCGTGCTGCCGCCGGTGCTCTCGACCGGCTGCGTGACCGTGCCGCAGTTGCGCCGCCGGGTCCGCCGCGCCGCCATCGCCCTGGATCCGGCCACTGCCGAGCAGCGCCGCCACCGCGCGCTGGCCGACCGACGCGTGGAATACCGGCCGGACGAGGATGGCATGGCCAGCCTCACGGCACTGCTACCCGCGCCGGAAGCCCAGTTGCTCTACACCAGACTGACCACGGCGGCCGGGCTGCTGCCCGCTCAAGACTCCCGGACGCTGGACCAGCAGCGCGCCGATCTGTTCGTCGATGCCGTGCTCTGCGGTCTGCCCGAGGGCGCATTGCCGCGACCGCAAGGGCGGCGTCCGAGCATCCAGGTCATCGTCGGGGCCGACACCCTGCTCGGCCTGGATGACCAACCGGCCCAGCTCACCGGCTACGGACCCATTACCGCCGAGACCGCCCGACGGCTGGCGGCAGATGAGTCCGGCACCTGGCGACGGCTGCTCACCGACCGGGATACCGGCGCGCTGCTCGACATCGGCGCACACCGGTACCGGCCGCCCCAACGGGTGCGGGACTTCCTAGCCGCCCGCGACGATGTGTGCGTCTTTCCGACCTGCAATCAGCCCGGCTACCGCTGCGAACCCGATCACACCATCCCCTACGCGAACGGCGGCCCGACCAGCCGGCGCAATCTCGCCCTCACCTGTCGCCGGCACAACCGGGCCAAGACCACCGGCACCGGCTGGAGCTATCGCCACAACCAGAACGGCAGCTACACCTGGACCACCAGCACCGGTCACAAGTACACCGGCGCCACCGGCAGAGTCTGGGCCGACCACACCGAGAGCCCCACGCAAGCCCCGCCACCGCGATCACCGGATGATGAGTGAGCAGAACGGGGGCGCGGCAAGCAGAACGATCCACCGCCGTTACAGGCAACCTGCAACCAGTCGGACCACTACCGGGTAATCGTGCGGGACAGCCCTCCGCTCGCTCCGCCCTCGCTCTTCGGCGGTTGTGCTCAGTCCGCGACGGCGGCCCGGCCGGCAACGAAGGCGCGTACGCACGTCTCGATGTCCTCCTCGGAGTGCACCGCGGACAGCTGCACCCGGATCCGGGCCTTGCCGCGCGGCACCACCGGATAGCTGAACGCGATCACGAACACGCCGTGGCCGAGCATGGCGTCGGCGATCCGGGCGGCCTTGGCCGCGTCGCCGATCATCACCGGCACGATCGGGTGTTCACCGGGCAGCAGGTCGAAGCCCTCCTCGGTCATCCGGCGGCGGAACAGCTCGGCGTTGCGCCTGAGCTGCGCCCGCTGCTCCCCCGAGCCGGACACCAGGTCCAGCGCGGCGAGCGAACCGGCCACCGTCGAGGGCGCCACGCTGTTGGAGAACAGGTACGGCCGGGAGCGCTGCCGCAGCAGTTCCACGATCTCGGCGTGCGACGCCACGTACCCGCCGGAAGCGCCGCCGAGCGCCTTGCCGAAGGTGCCGGTCAGGATGTCCACCCGGTCGCTCACCCCGGCGTGCTCCGGCGTACCCCGGCCGTGCTCGCCGATGAAGCCGACCGCGTGCGAATCGTCCACCATCACCAGCGCGTCGTGCCGCTCGGCGAGATCGCAGATGTCGGCCAGCGGCGCGAAGTAGCCGTCCATCGAGAACACCCCGTCGGTGACGATGACCCGGTGCCGGGCGCCGGCCGCCGCCTTCAGCTGGTCCTCCAGGTCGGCCATGTCCCGGTTGCGGTAACGGAACCGCTGGGCCTTGGACAGCCGGATCCCGTCGATGATCGAAGCGTGGTTCAGCTCGTCGGAGATGATCGCGTCCTCGGCCCCGAACAGCGTCTCGAACACGCCGCCGTTGGCGTCGAAGCAGGACGAGTACAGGATGGTGTCGTCGGTGCCGAGGAACTCCGACATCCGCCGCTCGAGTTCCTTGTGCTGGTCCTGGGTGCCGCAGATGAACCGGACGCTGGCCATCCCGAAACCCCACCGGTCCAGCGCGTCCCGGGCCGCCGCGATGATGTCCGGGTGGTCGGCCAGGCCCAGATAGTTGTTGGCGCAGAAGTTGATCACGGACTGGCCGCCGGAGGAGATGTGCGACGACTGCGGCGTGCCGATCAGCCGCTCCTGCTTGTAGAGCCCGGCCTCCCGGATCTCGGCCAGCGTCCGCGCCACATCCTCGCGCATGCTTCCGTACATGCCCTATGCCCTTCTACTCACTCGCTCTTCGCGCAGGCGCTCATCGCCGCTCGCCCGATGCCCACTCGCTACGACCAGTCCAGAACTACCTTGCCGGTACTGCCGGATCTCGCCGTCTCGAACGCCTTCGCCCAGTCCTGCGCGGCGAACCGGTCCGTGATCACCGCCGAGACCGCCTCGCGCAACTGTGGGCTGGACGCCAGCATCGCACTCATCGCGTACCAGGTCTCATACATCTCCCGGCCGTAGATGCCCTTGATGGTCAGCATGTGGCTGACCACCTTCGCCCAGTCCACCGTGATCGGCTCGCTGGGCAGCCCGAGCATCGCGATCCGGCCGCCGTGGTTCATGTTCGCGATCATCTCCGGCAGCGCGGTGGGATGGCCGGACATCTCCAGCCCCACGTCGAAGCCCTCGCGCATGCCCAGCCGGCGCTGCGCGTCGGCGATCCGAGCGGCCCGGACGTCCAGCGCCAGATCCACCCCCATCCGCTCGGCCAGCTCCAGCCGGGCCGGGCTCACGTCGGTGGCGACCAGGAACCGGGCGCCGACGTGCCGGGCCACCGCCGCGGCCAGCAGGCCGATCGGGCCGGCCCCGGTGATCAGCACGTCCTCGCCGGCCAGCGGGAACGCCAGCGTGGTGTGCACCGCGTTGCCGAACGGGTCGAAGATGGCGCCCACCTCCGGCTCGATGTCGGCGCCGTGCACCCAGACGTTGCTCTCCGGGATCACCACGTACTCGGCGAACGCGCCGTCGCGGTGCACGCCCACCGAAAGCATCCGGATGCACATCTGCCGCCGGCCGGCCCGGCAGTTCCGGCAGGTCCCGCAGACGATGTGGCCCTCACCGGAGACCCGGTCCCCGACCCGGACGTCCCGTACCTGCTCGCCGAGTTCGACCACCTCGCCGTAGAACTCGTGACCCGGGATCAGCGGGGTACGGATCTCACTCTGCGCCCAGGCGTCCCAGGCCTCGATGTGCAGGTCGGTGCCGCACAGGCCGGTACGCAGCACCCGGATCTTCACCTCGCCCGGGCCGGCCTCCGGTTCCGGCCGCTCGACGAACTCGAAGCCGGGCGCCGCCGTCGCCTTGTAGAGCGCCTTCATCGCCAGCTATGTCCTTTCGCGCCGGTGGCTCGCTCGGCGCCCGCTACGCGCTGATGGCCAACCCGCCCGCGCCGGTGCGAAACCGGGTATCAGCTTGCCAGACCGGCTCGGCCGGCCTGCGCAGTCAGCCGAGGAGCGCATCGACGAACTGCACCGGATCGAACGGCGCGAGGTCGTCCGGGCCCTCGCCGAGGCCGACCAGCTTCACCGGCACGCCGAGCTCGCGCTGCACGCTGATCACGATGCCGCCCTTGGCGGTGCCGTCCAGCTTGGTCAGCACCACCCCGGTCACGTCGGCCACCTCGGTGAACACCCGCGCCTGGATCAGCCCGTTCTGCCCGGTGGTGGCATCCAGCACCAGCAGCGTCTCGTCGATCGGGCCGTGCCGCTCGACCACCCGCTTGACCTTGCCCAGCTCGTCCATCAGGCCGACCTTGGTGTGCAGCCGGCCGGCGGTGTCGATCAGCACCGCGTCCACCCCGGAGTCCCGGCCGGTCTTGACCGCCTCGAACGCGACGCTGGCCGGGTCGCCACCTTCCGGGCCCCGCACCGTGCTCGCGCCCACCCGGGACCCCCAGGTCTGCAACTGGTCGGCGGCCGCCGCCCGGAACGTGTCGGCGGCCCCGAGCAGCACCGTCCGGCCATCGGCCACCAGCACCCGGGCCAGCTTGCCGCAGGTGGTGGTCTTGCCGGTGCCGTTCACCCCGACCACCAGGATCACCGCCGGCTCGTCGCCGGTCCGGCTGGTGTGCAGGGTGCGGTCCAGCTCCGGCTGCAACGCGGTCACCAGTTCCTCGGCCAGCAACTGCCGCAACTGCGCCGGAGCCCGGGTGCCGGCCACCTGGGTACGGGCGCGCAGCCGGTCCACGATGTCCAGCGTGGCGGCGACGCCCACATCGGCCGAGAGCAGCGCCTCCTCTACCTCGTCCCAGGCCTCGGCGTCCAGCCGGTCCCGGGCCAGCACCGCGAGCAGGCCGCGGCCGAAGACGTTCTGCGAACGAGCGAGCCGGGCGCGCAGCCGCTGCATCCGGGTGGCCGTCGGCTCGGGCACCTCCAGCGGCGGTGCCGTGTCCGTCGGCACCGTGTCCGGTGCGACGATCTCCGGCGGCACGATCCCCGGCGGCACGGTCTCGGGCGGCACCGTCTCGGGCAGCGTCGGCACGCCGGGCTCGGCCACCCGCTCGGCCTGCCCCGGCGGTGGTGCGGGCGGCCTGCGTTCGACCGGCGGCGCCGGTGGGGCGATCGTGCTGCCCCGGCGCCGGCGCGGCACCAACAGGGCCGCCGCGAACACCGCGGCCACCACCAAGATCACCAGGACGATCAGCAGGATCTCGAGCACGGCGTCCAGTCTTCCAGCCCTTGCCCGGAACGGCGGCTGTGGCCCTGCTGAGCGCTACGGCGCGACGTTCTGGAACTGGAACTGCACCCGTACCGATCCGTCCAGCGGCAGCAGCAACGTCGAATCGCTGGGCGACCAGGCATCGGGCACCAGGAACATCCGGTCATGCCCGACGATCAGCAGCCGCAGATGCCGGTACCGATAGTGGAAGCGCTGACCGGATTCCGCCGGCAGCACGGTCTCCTGCACGCCGGGATCGCGCAGGTAGAGCCGCTCCTGGGTGTCGATGATCACGCTGGGCAGCGTGTCCAGCCGGGCGGCGTAGTAATGCGCCAGGCCCCGGCCGGTCCACTGGGCGATCGTCGCGGTCGCCCAGAACAGGTTGGCCACCACGAACACCGCGGCCAACGCCAGCGCGGCGTACTGCGGGCCGAACCCGCCCCGGCCGCCGCTCGGTGACGCGACCCCACCGACCGGAGCTGGGTCGGCCAAGGCCGGGTCGGCTGGAGCTGTCTCGGCCGGATCCGGGTCGGCCAAGGCCGGGTCGGCTGGAGCTGTCTCCGCGGGAGCTGTCTCGGCCGGAGCTGGGCCAATCGGCTCTACGTCGACCGGATCCACCGTGACCGGCGCTACGTCGACCGGGTCGGCGTGAGCCAGCAGCGTGCCGATCCGTACGGCATAGCACAGCACCGCGGTGCCGACCGCCAGCAGCAGCGGCGTCACCAGGGCGTACGGCGACCAGTCCTGCAGGTACGGATAGCTCAGCAGCACGACGACGCCGGCCGCCAGCAGCAGCCCGCCGCCGACCGCCGCCCACCGGGTCGCCGACTGCCAGCGCCGCCGGCGGCCGTCGTCCTGGCCGGCCTCGGCCACCCGCCGCCGGATCCGCAGGTGGGCCAGTACCCCGGCGGTACCGAGCAGGACCAGCACCAGCAACGGCGCCAGCAGCGGCTGCGGGCTGCGCATCACGTAGTCCTGGGTGCTCAGGCCGATGGTGTCCACGTCGATGCCGAAGTAGGCGTACTGCGCGCGCGAGGAGACGTAGCCGAAGTAGAACAGCAGCGCGCTGAACAGCGCGGTGGATCCCGCCACCGACGCGCCCGTGTTGAGCCAGCGATGTAGCCGGCTTTCGGCGGCCTGCTCCGCCACCGCGGTCAACTTCCGGGCGGACTGGACGCCGATTCGCTGGACGCCGATTCGCTGGACGGTGATTCGCTGGACGGCGGCTCGCTGGACGAGTCACCGGACGAGGACGAACCGAACGGGACGGCGGTGATCGTCGCCTGGGTTCCGGAGCCGCTCTTCAACTGCTCGGCCAACTGGTCGCACTCGGCCTGGCTGGCGCAGTGCACGGTGCCGGCCACCACGATCGAGACGGTGCTGTCGGCATTCGGATCCCCCTGGATCACCGGTACCCCGCAGCCGGAGTTGTCCGTGGTCCAGTGGGTCCCTGACTGGCAGGTCGGCTGATCCGACGGGCAGCCGCTGCCACCGAGGGAGAAGATGCCGGACGGGTCGAACGAGATGTCACCGAGTTCGACCACCACATCGGCCGGCAGCGGGCCGAGCAGCCAGTTCACGCTGCCGCACTGCTGAGCGGGGTTGGGATCGTTCGAGTCATGCCCGCCGTCGCCGCCCACCGGCAGCGAGGCCACCGTGATGCTCGGGCCGCCGCCCTGCGCCGGCTGCGGCGACTCCGGCCCGCTGCCCTCCGCCGCAGGCGAGGAATCCCCGGCGTCCGGATTGCTACCGGCATCGGTCGCGGTGCCGGCATCCGTGCCGGCCGTCGCCGAGCCGGTGTCGGCCGCGCCGCCGGGACCCCCCGCCGAGCCGCCGCAGCCGGTGAGCAACGCCAGTACGGCCAGTACCACGATCGATCCGCGGGTGAGCTGAGAAACGGTCATAGCAGCACCCCCAGCTACTAGAACTCAGATTCTAGGAGCCGGCCGCAAGGCAGCGAGATACCTGAACTGCCGAACGCGAGCGATGCCGGATCCTCGCCGGCGGCGATTCAGGACGATGCGGCTGGTTACCCAGCATCGCGGCGAATCATCTTATTTGCAAAGGCAAAACGTCGCAAAGGGGAAAGGCGTGGACGCTCAGCCGGCCGGCGCCAGCTCGGCCTCACCCGGTTCGCGCAGCCGCTGGCTGATCACCTGGGTGATGCCGTCACCGCGCATGCTGACCCCGTACAGCGCGTCGGCGACCTCCATCGTGCGCTTCTGGTGGGTGATGATGATCAACTGGCTGCTGGCCCGCAGCTCGCCGATCAGGCCCACCAGCCGGCCCAGGTTGACGTCGTCGAGCGCCGCCTCCACCTCGTCCATCACGTAGAACGGGCTGGGCCGCGCACGGAAGATCGCCACCAGCATGGCCACCGCGGTCAGCGACCGCTCGCCGCCGGAGAGCAGCGACAGCCGCTTCACCTTCTTGCCCGGCGGGCGTGCCTCGACCTCGATGCCGGTGGTCAGCATGTTGTCCGGGTCGGTCAGCACGAGCCGACCCTCGCCACCGGGGAACAGCCGCGAGAACACGCCCTCGAACTCACG
>DASUAC010000661.1:0-2918 GCA_035763985.1 Jatrophihabitans sp.
CAACGGCGTCGTGCTCTTCGAGGACAGCGGCGAGATCCTGCCGAACGGCGACTGCCTGGCCGCCCGCCGAGCCGAACTCACCGCCGCCGCGCTGCACCGGGTCGCCTGACCCGACTGCTCTACCCCGCGGAGAGCGGGTAGGCCTGCACTACCTCTGCTCGGCTCCGCACTCGCTGACGCTCGTCGCGATCCTCACTCGCTGTCGCCTCCGATCACCCCGCTACTGGTAGTCCGTCATCGGCGGGCACGAGCACATCAGGTTCCGATCCCCGTAGGCGCCGTCGATGCGCCGCACCGGTGGCCAGTACTTCGCCGCCGGATCCACCCCGGCCGGATAGGCCGCCTCCGCCCGGCTGTACGGGTGCGTCCAGTCCGCCGCCAGCGAGTGCGCGGTGTGCGGGGCGTTGCGCAGCGGGTTGTCCTCGGCCGGCCAGTCGCCGGCCGCCACCCGGTCGATCTCGGCCCGAATCGCGATCATCGCCTCGATGAACCGGTCGATCTCGACCAGGTCCTCGCTCTCCGTCGGCTCCACCATCAACGTTCCGGCCACCGGAAACGACATGGTCGGGGCGTGGAAGCCGTAGTCGATCAGCCGCTTGGCCACGTCGTCCACCGTCACGCCGGTCTGCCGGGTGATCTGGCGCAGATCGAGGATGCACTCGTGCGCAACCAGGCCCCGCGCCCCGGTGTAGAGCACCGGGTAGTGCTCGGCCAGCCGGGCGGCGATGTAGTTCGCCGACAGGATCGCCGTGCTGGTCGCGGCGGTCAGCCCGTCCGGGCCCATCAGCCGGATGTAGGCCCAGGTGATCGGCAGGATGCCGGCCGAACCCCACGGCGCCGCGGACACCGGGCCGGGCCCGGTCGCCGGCCCGGCCGACGGCTGCAGCGGGTGGTTGGGCAGGAACGGCGCCAGGTGCGCCCGCACCGCCACCGGCCCCACCCCGGGGCCGCCGCCGCCGTGCGGGATGCAGAAGGTCTTGTGCAGGTTCAGGTGCGAGACGTCGGCACCGAACTTGCCCGGACGGGCCAGGCCCACCATCGCGTTGAGGTTGGCGCCGTCGACGTACACCTGGCCGCCGGCGTCGTGCACCAGGCCGCACACCTCGGTGATGTGGTCCTCGAAGACCCCGTGGGTGGACGGGTAGGTCACCATGATCGCCGCCAGGTCATCGGCATGCTCGGCGACCTTGGCCTTCAGGTCGTCCAGGTCCACCTCGCCCTCGGTGCCGCTGGTGGCCACCACGACCACCCGCATGCCGGCCAGCACCGCCGAGGCGGCGTTGGTGCCGTGCGCCGAGGCGGGGATCAGGCACACCGTGCGGTGCTCGTCCCCGCGGCTGCGGTGGTAGGCCCGGATGGCCAGCAACCCGGCGAACTCCCCCTGCGCCCCGGCGTTCGGCTGCAGCGACACCGCGTCGTAGCCGGTGATCTCGGTCAGCCAGCGCTGCAGGTCGGCGATCAGCTCGGCGTAGCCGTCGAACTGGCCGGCCGGTGCGAACGGGTGGATGTCGGCGAAGCCCGGGTTGGTCACCGGCTCCATCTCGGTGGTCGCATTCAGCTTCATGGTGCAGGAACCGAGCGGGATCATGCCGCGGTCCAGCGCGTAGTCCCGGTCGGCCAGCCGGCGCAGGTAGCGCAGCATCGAGGTCTCCGACCGGTGGCTGTTGAAGACCGGATGGCTGAGGAAGTCCGAGCTGCGGCGTAGTTCGTCCGGCAGCCGGTTCGCCGGCCGGTCGGGCAGCGAGCCGGCCAGCCCGAACGCGGCCAGCACGTCGGCCAGCTGTGCCTCGGTGGTCGCCTCGTCACACGCGATGGCGAGGGTGTCGTCGTCGACCGGTCGCAGGTTGACGCCCCGCTGCTCGGCGGCGGCCAGCACCTCGCCCGCCCGTCCGGGTACCCGGACGGTGAGGGTGTCGAACAACCGGTCGGTCAGCACCTCGACACCGCCGGCGGCGAGCGCCTCGGCCAGCCGGACGGCCTTGGCGTGCACCGAGCCGGCGATCGCGGTCAGCCCGGCCGGGCCGTGGTAGACCGCGTACATCGAGGCCATCACCGCCAGCAGCACCTGGGCGGTGCAGATGTTGGAGGTCGCCTTCTCCCGCCGGATGTGCTGCTCGCGGGTCTGCAGCGCCAGCCGATAGGCCGGACGTCCGTCGGCATCCACCGACACGCCCACCAGCCGGCCGGGCAGCTGGCGCTCCAGGCCGGCCCGGATGGACATGAACCCGGCGTGCGGACCGCCGAAGCCGAGCGGCACGCCGAACCGCTGGCTGCTGCCCACCGCGATGTCGGCGCCCAGCTCACCGGGCGGGGTGAGCAGGGTCAGCGCCAGCAGGTCGGCGGCCACCGCGACCAGCGCGCCGCGTTCGTGCGCGGCCTCGACGACCGGACGTGGGTCGCGGATCGCGCCGGAGCCACCGGGGTACTGCAGCAGCACGCCGAACAGCTCGGCGTCCGGCAGGCCGGCGTAGGCGTCGGCCACCAGCACGGTCAGGCCGAGCGCCTCGGCCCGTACCCGGACCACCTCGCGGGTCTGCGGGAACACCTCGGAGTCGATCAGGAACACCCGGGCGCCCTTGCGGGCCGCCGGCGCGGTGCGGTGCGCCAGCGCCATCGCCTCGGCGGCCGCGGTGCCCTCGTCCAGCAGCGAGGCACCGGCGGTCGGCAGGCCGGTCAGGTCGGCCACCATGGTCTGGAAGTTCAGCAGCGCCTCCAGCCGGCCCTGGCTGATCTCCGGCTGGTACGGGGTGTAGGCGGTGTACCAGGCCGGGTTCTCCAGCACGTTGCGCCGGATCACCGGCGGGGTGACCGTGCCCGCGTAGCCCAGCCCGATCATCGGCACGGTCACGGTGTTGCGGTCGGCCAGCCCGTGCAGCTCGGCCAGCATTGCGGTCTCGGACGCGGGCGCCGGGATGCTC
>DASUAC010000662.1:0-8663 GCA_035763985.1 Jatrophihabitans sp.
CGCCGCCAGCGCCGATCACTGCACCCATCTCACGCCCGCCGACGTCGATGCGCTGGCCGGCTCGGCCACCGTGGCCACCCTGCTGCCGCTGGTCGAGTTCTCCACCCGCTCGCCCTACCCGGACGCCCGCGCGCTGCTGGACGCCGGCGCCACCGTGGCGCTGGCCACCGACTGCAATCCGGGATCCGGCTACTCCACCTCGATGCCGCTGGCCATCGCGCTGGCCGTGGTGCAGATGCGGATGACCCCGGCCGAGGCGGTCCGCGCCGCGACCGCGGGCGGTGCCGCGGCACTGCGCCGGGACGACATCGGCCGGCTGTCGGTCGGCCGGCGGGCCGATCTGGTGGTGCTCGACGCACCGTCCTACCTGCACCTGGCCTACCGGCCGGGCGTCCCGCTGATCCACCAGACCTGGATCGCCGGCCGGCAGCCACCGGCACGGTGATCGGCAGCACCGGCGACGTCCCGGTCGGCCAGGCCAGGCAGTTCACCGACCCGGCCAGCGGCCAACCGGCGTGGATGGTGCACCCGGCCGGCTCGACGTTCGTCGCGTTCAGCGCGGTCTGCACCCACGCCGGCTGCTCGGTGCAGTACGACTCGGCCAATGTCCAGTTCATCTGCCCCTGCCACGGCGGGGTCTACGACGCCCGGACCGGCAAGGTGCTGCAGGGACCGCCGCCGGCTCCGCTGCCGGCCATCGGAGTCAGCGTCGTGTCCGGGCAACTGCGGGTCGACGGATGAGGGGTGCTGCCACGTCGCCACCCGTCCCGGCCACCGCCGGCACGGACGGAGCGGAGGGCAACAGCCGGCTGACCGCCGTGACCGGCACGCTGCTGGTGGCGCTGCTCGCGGTGGAAGGCGTCACCGTGCTGGACGTGCGGGGGCTGATCACCCTGCACGTCTACCTCGGAGTGCTGCTCGTCGGCCCGGTGCTGCTCAAGTGCGCGAGCACCCTCTACCGGTTCCTGCGCTACTACACCGGCGCTGGCCCGTACGTCGAGAAGGGGCCGCCGCACGTCATCCTGCGGGTGCTCGGCCCGGTGGTCGTGCTGACCAGCCTCGCCGTCCTGGGCACCGGAATCGGCCTGATCTACACCGGTCCGGCGCATCGCCAGCCGCTGCTCACCCTGCACCAGGCCAGCTTCATCGTCTGGTTCGGGGTCACCGCGATCCACGTCCTCGGCCACGCCCTCGAGGCCGGCAGCACCACCTGGCGCGAGCTACGCGACGCACGCCGTGCCCCGGCCGCCCGCAGGCGCCACTGGCGCGTCCTGGCCATCGCGCTGTCCCTGGTCGGCGGCGTCGGGCTGGCTACCGCGATGCTGCCGTCGGCCCACTCCTGGACCAGCCACCGCTATGACCGGATCGAGCACGAGCGCGGCGACCGCTGATCCGTTTCGCCCAACAGAACAGGCCGGATCCTCAGCTGCTGGTCGGGAAGTGGTAGCTGGCCGCGGCTCGGGCGGACGGCTCCGGCCACCGGGAGGTGATGACTTTCGCCCTGGTGTAGAAGGAAACCCCCTCCGGGCCGTGCACGTGCTTGTCGCCGAACAGCGAGTCCTTCCAGCCACCGAAGGAGTAGTAGGCCATCGGCACCGGGATCGGCACGTTGATGCCGATCATGCCGACCTGCACGCCGCGCTGGAACTTCCGGGCCGCGGCGCCGGAGGAGGTGAAGATCGCGGTGCCGTTGCCGTACGGGTTGGCGTTGATCAGCGCGATCGCGGAGTCCACATCGTCGGCCCGGACCACCGAGAGCACCGGCCCGAAGATCTCCTCGCGGTAGACGTCCATCTCCGGCCGTACCCGGTCGATCACGGTCGGGCCGATGAAGAAACCCTGTTCGTGACCGGGCACCGAGAGCCCGCGGCCGTCGACCAGCAACTCGGCGCCCTGCTCGGCACCGGTGCCGATCAGCCGCTCGATCCGGTCCCGGGCGGCCGCGGTGACCACCGGACCCATCTCGCTGTCCGGCTGCCGGCCCGGTCCCACCCGTACCGCGCGGGCCTTCGCGGCCACCGTCTCCAGCAGCTCGTCGGCCTGCCGGCCGACCGCCACCGCCGCCGAGATGGCCATGCACCGCTCGCCCGCCGAGCCGAACGCCGAGGCGACCAGGTGGTCGGCGGCGAAGTCCGGGTCGGCGTCCGGCAGCACCACCGCATGGTTCTTCGCCCCGCCCAGGGCCTGCACCCGCTTGCCGTTCGCGCTGGCCCGGTCGTGGATGTGCCGGGCGATCGGAGTGGATCCGACGAACGAGACCGCGGCCACCTCGGGCGCGTCCAGCAGCGCCTCCACCGCCTGGGCGTCACCGTTCACCACGTTGAACACGCCGTCCGGCAGGCCCGCCCGCTGCCACAGCTCGGCGATCAGCGCGGACGCACCGGGGTCCCGCTCGCTGGGCTTGAGCACGAAGGTGTTGCCGCACGCGATGGCCACCGGGTACATCCACATCGGGACCATCGCCGGGAAGTTGAACGGGGTGATGCCGGCGACCACCCCGAGCGGCTCCCGGAACGAGAACACGTCCACCCCGGTGGACACCTGGTCGGAGTAACTGCCCTTGAGCAGGGTGGGGATGCCGCAGGCGAACTGCACCACCTCCAGCCCGCGCTGCACCTCGCCGGCCGCGTCGGAGAGCACCTTGCCGTGCTCGTCGCAGATGATCTCGGCCAGCTGCGCCTTGTGCGAATGCACCAGGTTGCGAAAGGCGAACAGGATCTCGGTACGTGCGGACAGCGAACTCTGCGACCAGCTCTCGTACCGTTCCGCCGCGCAACGCACCGCGGCCCGGACGTCCTCGGCGGAAGCCAGCAGCACCTCGGCCTGCACCTCGCCGGTGGCCGGGTTGTACACCGGCGCGGTCCGGCCGGAGCCGGTGTGCTTGCCGTCGATCCAGTGCGAGATGGTGCGCATGCTGCCTCCGGGACGGACGGGCTGGCGGTGGGTCAGCGGCGGGACGGGCTGGCGGGTGGCTCAGCGCGGGTGGGTCAGCGGAGCTGCCGGGTGATCGCCTCGACCCGGCTCACCAGGTCGAGATCGTAGGCCACCCCCGGTACGTACAGGATCAGATAATCGGCGCCGGCCTCGATCGCGGCGGCCAGCCGGTCGGCGATCTGGGAGTCCGTGCCGATCACCGTCTGGGCGGCGAAACGGTCCCAGTCGACGCCACCCCGGGCCCGCTCGGTGGCCGCCTCCGGATCGTCACCGGCCTCGATCGGGAAGACGTTCAGGTTGGTCGACTTGACGATGTCGTCGAAGTTCCGGCCGGCCGTGTCGCAGTGCCGGCGCAGGATGGCGAGCTTCTCCCGGATCGCCGCGGGGTTGCCGCCGCCGACGTTGCAGGCGTCGCCGTACTTGGCGACCAGCTTGAGGGTGACCTTCTCGCCGCCACCGCCGATCCACAGCGAAGGGTGCGGCTTGCGTACGCCCTTCGGTTCGTTGAACGGCTGGTCGACGGAGTAGTACTTTCCCTTGAATTCGAAGGCATCCTGGGTCCACATGCCGGTGATGATCTGGACGGCCTCGGCGAAGGCGCCCATCCGGTCCTTCAGCTCCGGCCATTCGTAGCCGTACGCGCGCCACTCGTGCTCGTACCAGCCGGCACCGATGCCCGCGTACAGCCGGCCGTGGCTGGCCACGTCGACGCTGGAGGCGATCTTGGCGTACAGCGCCGGGTTCCGGTAACCGTTGCAGCCGACCATCTGGCCGATGTTCACCCGCCGGGTGTCCCGGGCCAGCGCGGCGGTGGCAGTCCAGCATTCGAAGGTGGTCTGCGCCGCCGGCTCGGGCACCGTGTGGAAGTGGTCGTAGAGCCAGATCGAGTCCCAGCTGCCCGCGTCGGCCGCCTTGGCGACCGCGGTCATCGCCTCCCACTGTTCGACCGGATCGGCGATGTTCGCCAGATCCATCCGCCAGCCCTGCGGCACGAAAATCCCGAATCGAGTCGTCATGACTTTCAGTCTGCTACAACCCGGCCGGATGCCCCGCGCTCCAGGCGGCCATGCCTAATCGAGACGGGCCCGCCGCAACTGCGGATGGGCGAGCGCGACGGCCGAGCCCATCAGCGACAGCAGCCCGAAGGCCGCCATCGTGGTACCGATGCCGATGCTGGGAACCAGCCAGCCGGTCAGCACATTCGCCACCGGCACCGAGCCGAACGACAGGATGGACACCACCGCCATCACCCGGCCGGTGACCGCACGGTCGGACCAGCGCTGCAGCATCGACATCAGCAGCACGCCCAGCTGGCCGGTGGTCCCCCCTATCGCCAGGTACATCAGCAGCGCCAGCGGCAGGCTGTGCAGCAGGCCGATGCTGCCGACGGCCAGGCCGGCCAGCATGGTGTTCAGCACCAACGAGGCACCGCTGCGCCGCTTCGGCGGCCAGACCATGGTGAGCACCGTGCTGCCGATCGCTCCGACGGTGTAGCCGGTGAGCAGCAGGCCAGCCCCGCCGGCCGCCTGGTGCAGCTTGGGCGCCAGCAGTACCAGGCCGATGTTGACCGGCGGGGCGCAGGACAGTTCGATGAGGCCGACCACCAGCACCACCAGCGCCAGCCGGTGCTGGGTGCGCAGGTACCGGAAGCCGTCGCCGACCGAACGTAGGAACGGCGGGCGCTGCACGGGCTGGCTGGCCGGCTGCCGGACATACCGAACCCGCCAGGCGGCAACGGCCGAGACCGCGAAGCTGGCCGCGTTCACCAGCGCCACCAGCGGCACACCGGCCAGCGCGAGCAGCCCGGCGCCGACCGGGCTGCCCAGCGCCTGGCCGCCACTCGAGCCGAAGCTGAACACCGCGTTGCCGCGTACCAGATCGCGATCCGCCAGCAACAGCGGCCGGACGGCGCCGGATGCCGGAATGAAGAGGGCGCTGAACAGCGCGAGCAGCAGCGCGGCCACGAACAGCACGGGCACTGACGGGCCGGCCAGCGCGAGCAGCACCGCGGCCAGCAGCATCACCAGACACCGCAGCAGATCCGCAAGCACCATCAGCCGCTTCGGGCCGTACCGGTCGGCGATCACGCCGCCGCCGAGCAGCATGATCAGCCGAGGCAGGCCGGCCACCGCCAGCAACAGGCCGGTCCGGCCCGGGCTGGCGTGTTGGACCAGGGTCCAGGTCAAGGCGATGTACCACGCCGAATCACCCAGTGCGGAAAGGCTCATCGCGGTTGCGAAGCCGAGGAAGCGGCGGCTGAACGGACCGCTGGCGACGGCTTCGGCAGCCGGGCTGGCGGCGTTGATCGCGTCAGCCCGGCTCACCGGATTCGCCAGCCCGGCGGGTGGATTCTCAGTCACCGGAGACGCGCGGCACCAGGCACATCCGCCGGGTTCTCGGCGCTTTTCCGCATTCGGGAGATGATACGGCCGATGCCCGGGATCCGGGCGTGGCCGCCGACCGGCGCGCGTAGATCCTCGCCGGAACGACGAGCCACCACCTGAGCTGGCGCTGGGCCGGCTGAGATTCAGTCGGCAGCGTTCGGATCGTCCCGCCGGATGGCGCGGTCGGCCGCCCGTTCGAAGGCGGCGACCAGGCTCTGCACCGCGATCGGCCGCAGCCGGGACACCACCGCGGTCAGCTGATCCTGGTCCACCCGGTCCAGCTGCCCCTGCCGGTACGGTTCCCACACGCCGCGCCGGAACACCTCGGACAGCTCGCCGGCGGCCGCCGTGGCGTGCTGGGAGATCACCGCCGCCGCCTGGGTCAGCACCGAACGGGGCACCGGCATGTCCAGCAGCTCGATGCCCATGGCCAGCACCGACGGGGTGGTCCGGTACCGGCCGTCGCCGGTTCGCTCCACGGTGCCCATCGCCAGCAGGAAGTCCAGCGCCGCCTCGTCAAGTTCCCGGCCGGCCCGCCGCTGCAGGCCGGCCCGGTCGAAGTCCTCACTGCGTTCCGGCGCCCACGGGGCGAGCATCGCCCGGTGCAGCGCCAGATCCCCGGGCGCCACCTCGAACGGGATCCGGGCCAGCACCCGTTCGATGGCGGCCAGCGTGTAGCCGTAGTCCTGCAGCTCCCGGATGAAGTCCAGCCGCATCCGGTGCGGTGCCGAGTAGTAGCCGAGCCGGCCACGCCGCATCGGCGGCGGCAGCAGCCCGTGGCCGGCGTAGAACCGGATGGTGCGGACGGTCAGCCCGGTACGCGCGGCCAGCTCGTCGATGGTGAGCAGCTCCTCATCGGCGGCGGTCTGCGCTGGGACTGAGGGCACGGGGCCACTATAGGGGTGATGCCACTAACACTGTCACCAGATAACTGTGACAGTTATGGTGTCACTATCTTTCGTGATAGCTCTCGTCTCGCCGAAGGGTACGAAAACATGCCCCCCGAAGCCTTCATCTACGACGCCCTCCGCACCCCGCGTGGCCGGGGCAAGCAGACCGGCTCGCTGCACGAGGTCAAGCCGGTCTCGCTGGTGGTCGGGCTGATCGACGAGATCCGCCGGCGCAACCCCGGCCTGGATCCGGCGCTGATCGAGGACGTGGTGCTGGGCGTGGTCACCCCGGTCGGCGACCAGGGCGCGGTGATCGCGCGCACCGCCGCGCTGGCCGCCGGCCTGGAGCGCTGCGGGCCGGGCGTGCAGGTCAACCGGTTCTGCGCCTCGGGGCTGGAGGCGGTGAACATCGCCGCGCAGAAGGTGCGTTCCGGCTGGGAGGATCTGCTGCTGGCCGGCGGGGTGGAGTCGATGTCGCGGGTGCCGATGGGCTCGGACGGCGGCGCCTGGGCGATGGATCCGGAGACGTCGTACGCCACCAGCTTCGTACCGCAGGGCATCAGCGCGGATCTGATCGCCACCATCGAGGGATTCAGCCAGGAGGACGTGGACTCCTTCGCCGTCGACTCGCAGGCCAAGGCGGCCAAGGCCCAGGCCAACGGCGCCTTCGACCGGTCGCTGGTGCCGGTCCGGGACCGCAGTGGGCTGGCCGTGCTGGACCGGGACGAGTTCCCCCGGCCGGGCACCACGCTGGAGTCGCTGGCCGGGCTCAAGCCGTCCTTCGCCGAGATCGGCAGCCAGGGCGGCTTCGACGCGGTGGCGCTGCAGAAATACCACTGGGTGGAACGGATCCGGCACGTGCACACCGCCGGCAACTCCTCCGGCATCGTGGACGGCGCGGCCCTGCTGCTGATCGGCAGCGAGCAGGCCGGGCAGGCCGCCGGGCTCACCCCGCTGGCCCGGGTGGTGGCCACCGGGGTGGTCGCCGAGGAGCCGACCATCATGCTGACCGGTCCGGCACCGGCCGCCCGCAAGGCGCTGGCCAAGGCCGGGCTGACCGTCGAGGACATCGACCTGTTCGAGGTCAACGAGGCGTTCGCGGCGGTGGTGCTGAAGTTCTTGCGGGAGCTGGACGTACCGGCCGAGAAGGTGAACGTCAACGGCGGCGCGATCGCGCTCGGCCACCCGCTGGGCGCCACCGGGGCGATGATCCTCGGCACCCTGGTCGACGAGTTGGCCCGGCGGGAACTGCGGTACGGACTGGCCACCCTGTGCGTGGGCGGCGGGATGGGCGTGGCGACGATCGTCGAGCGAATCTGATGAGCGAGAAGGCAACCGGTACGGATCTGATGAGCGACAACGTGAGCCCGAACATGATCGACTGGCAGACCGACGGCGACCGGATCGTCACGCTGACCATGGACGACCCGGCGCACCGCGCGAACACCATGAACGAGACGTTCCAGCGCTCGATCGCCGAGACGGTGGACCGGCTGTACGCCGAGCGGGACGAGATCGCCGGCGTCATCATCACCTCGGCCAAGTCGACCTTCTTCGCCGGCGGGGACCTGCGGCTGCTCAGCAGCGTCACCGACGAGACCGCGCCGGAGTTCTTCGTCCAGGCCGAACGCATGAAGGCTGAGCTGCGCCGGCTGGAGACGCTGGGCCGGCCGGTGGTGGCCGCCCTGAACGGCAGCGCCCTCGGCGGCGGGCTGGAGATCGCGCTGGCCTGCCATCACCGGGTCACGCTGGACGATCCGAAGAGCCAGTTCGGCCTGCCCGAGGTGACCCTGGGACTGCTGCCCGGCGGCGGTGGGGTGACCCGGACGGTACGGATGCTCGGCATCGAGGCCGCGCTGACGAAGCTGTTGCTGCAGGGCCAGCGGCTGCGTCCGGCCGAGGCGGTACAGCTCGGCATCGTGGACGCATTGGCCGACGGCACCGACGAAATGCTCGCCCAGGCCAAGGCGTGGATCGTGGCCAACGCGGACGCCCAGCAGCCGTGGGACCGGCCCGGCTTCCGGATTCCGGGTGGCACCCCCGCCGTGCCCAAGTTCGCCGCCAACCTGCCCGCGTTTCCGGCCAACCTGCGCAAGCAGCTCAAGGGCGCGCCGATGCCGGCCCCGCACCACATCCTGTGCGCCGCGGTGGAGGGCAGCCAGGTGGACATCGACACCGCGCTGCGGATCGAGACCCGCTACCTCACCGACCTGGTGCGCGGCCAGGTCAGCAAGAACATGACCCGGGCGTTCTGGTTCGACCTGAACTCGACCACCGCCGGCGGTAGCCGGCCGGCCGGTTACCCGCCCCGGCAGGTACGCCGGGTGGCGGTGCTCGGGGCCGGCATGATGGGCGCCGGCATCGCCTACGTCTCGGCCCGCAACGGCATCGAGGTGCTGCTCAAGGACGTCAGCGTCGAGGCGGCCGAACGCGGCAAGGGTTACTCGCAGAACCT
>DASUAC010000663.1:0-4133 GCA_035763985.1 Jatrophihabitans sp.
CGCCGCGCACCAGGTCGACGATCACGTCCCACATGTCGTTGCGGCTGCGCGGATCCAGCCCGGTGGTCGGCTCGTCCAGGAACAGCACCGGTGGCCGGGCGACCAGCGCGCCGGCCAGGTCCAGCCGGCGCCGCATGCCGCCGGAATACGTCTTCACCGGCCGGTCCGCGGCCTCAGCCAGGCTGAACAGCTCGAGCAGTTCGTGCGCCCGCTGCCGGGCGGCGGCCCGGGACAGCCCGTACAGCCGGCCGACCATCTGCAGGTTCTCGTAGCCGGTGAGGTATTCGTCCACCGCCGCGTACTGACCGGACAGCCCGAGCTTGGCGCGTACCTTGCCCGGCTGGTTGATCACGTCCAGCCCGGCCACCGTGGCGCTGCCAGCGTCCGGCCTCAGCAGCGTGGTGAGGATCCGGACGGCGGTGGTCTTGCCGGCCCCGTTCGGCCCGAGCAGGCCGAGGATGGTGCCCTGCGGCACGACGAGGTCCAAGCCGTCCAGCGCGCGGAGCCGACCGTAGGTCTTGACCAACCCGGTCGCGGTGATGACCGCTGTCATAGCTGGCACGCTAGAGCACTCCTCCGACAGTTGCGCCGCAATATTCGCTGGCAGCGCAGGGCGATACCACGGTGGCCGGCCGGTTTGGTTACGTTGGTCCGAGATCGGTCGGCGAACGGAAGTGAGCGTGGCATGACGGAGCAGGACGGGCCGCTGCGCAAGCGGCCGGCGGGCATGAGCGATGCCACGGTGGCGGCGCTGGGCAAGCTGTCCGAGGCACTGGAGACGGTGGAGTACGCCCGCGGCCAGTTGTACGAGTTCCATCGCCGGTCCGGCACCGCCGACCGGCTGCTGCAGGAGGCGGTGGCGGAGCTGGCCAACGCCGGACACACCGAGTTCGCCGAGGAACTGAACCGGACGCTGGTCGGCCGGAACGTGCTGCCCGGGTTGTGGACCTTCCAGATCATCGAGGGCTATGAGGAGCAGTACTGGTCGGTGTTCCGGGAACTGGAGGAGCGGGCCCGTACCGCGCTCGGCGCGCCCCGGCACCTGTACGAGGCCGAGATGAAGTACCGCGAGCAACACTCCTAGCGCGGCAGCGCAGTCCTGGCGCAGTGCAGTATTCCTTGCGCAGCTCCTCAGCGCAGCGCTCCGGTGGCCACGATCAGCGCGACGTTGATCGCCGCGCAGCCGACGATGGCCCGGAACACCACGGCCGGCCGGCCCCGGACGGCCGCCCGGACCGCCACCGCGAGGACGGCCGCCACCGCGACCAGTCCGGCGACGGTGAGCCGGCCGGGCTCGGCCGCCAGCACGCAGCCGGTGGCCAGCACGGTGGCCGCACCCGCGCCGGCGGTGGCGCCGCGCACGCCGGCCTGCTGGGGCAGCCCGCGTACCCCGGCCGCCAGGTCGTCGGCGATGTCGGGCAGCACGTTGGCGTAATGCCCGGCCGCGCCGATCAACGCGGCGGCCAGCACGATCTCGTACGGCGGCAGGTGCGGGGGAGCCAGGGCGGTGGTGGCGATGACCGGCAGCGAGCCGAACGCGAACAGGTACGGCAGCACCGAGAACGCGGTGGCCTTCAGCCAGCCGTTGTAGAGCCAGCCGGCGGCCACCGCGGCCAGGTGCAGCAGGCCGGGCCGCCAGCCGAGCGCCAGCGACAGCGGGACGGTCAGCAGCACGGCGCACAGGCAGGCGGCGCGCAGCTCGGTGACCCTCAGCCGGCCGGCGGCCAGCGGCTTGCCGGCTCGGTCCGCGGCGACGTCCCGCCGGCGGTCGATCAGGTCGTTGGACCAGCCGATCGACAGTTGCCCGGTGAGGACGGCCGCGGCGCCGAGCAGGCAGGTCGAAGCGCTGTTCCCGGCGCTGGCGAACAGCACCGTGGTGAGTACGGTCACCGCGACGGTGGGCTCGGGGTGGCAGGCCCGCACCAGCGCCCGGGCCCGGTCGGCCACCATCCCAGCCTGGTTGGTCACGCCTGGAGAGCCTAGGGGGAGAGGGCGGCGGCCGAGCCGACATAGGCTGGATCGATGACGACCATCGCCGCCGCGCGCGGAGTACTGGCCGAGCATCGATATTCGCAGCAGGAACTGACCGAGGCGTTCGCCGAAGTGTGCGCCGGGAATCGCCGGGAAGCGGCCTTGCTGCGCAGATTTCACCGCAATGCCAAGGTGGAAACTCGTTACCTTGCGCTGCCGCTGGAACAGACCTGTGCGCTGACCGACTTCGGCGCGAAGAACGACGCGTTCATCGCGCACGGCACCCGGCTCGGTGCGCAGGCACTCGGCGCGGCGCTGGACGAGGCCGGCATGCGGCCGGACGAGGTGGATCTGATCGTGTTCACCACGGTCACCGGGCTGGCCGCGCCGTCGCTGGATGCCCGGATCGCCGCCCGGGTGGGACTGCGCCCGGACGTCAAACGGATCCCGATGTTCGGATTGGGCTGCGTGGCCGGGGCGTCGGGAATCGCCCGGTTGCACGACTACCTGCTCGCCCGGCCGGACCAGGTCGCGGTGCTGGTCTCGGTGGAGCTCTGCTCGCTCACCGTGCAGCGGGACGACCGGTCGGTGGCGAACATGGTGGCCAGTGGGCTGTTCGGCGACGGAGCCGCCGCGGTGGTGGCGGTCGGCGCCGAGCGTGCGCGGAGCTCGGGCGGTGCCGGGCCGCAGGTAATCGATTCCCGGACGCATCTGTACCCGGACACCGAGCGCACCATGGGTTGGGACGTCGGCAGTTCCGGGCTGCGGATCGTGCTGGACGCCGAGGTGCCGGTGCTGGTGGAGAAGTACCTGGCCGAGGACGTCCGGACGTTGCTGGCCCCGCACCGGCTCTCGGTGCCGGAGGTGGCCGGCTGGGTCTGCCATCCGGGCGGCCCGAAGGTGATCGAGGCGATCTGCGCCACCCTGGAGCTGGAGCCGAACGCGCTGGAGATCACCTGGCGTTCGCTGGCCCAGGTGGGCAACCTGTCCTCGGCCTCGGTGCTGCACGTGCTGGCCGACACGATGGACAAGCGCAGCTTCGCCCCGGGCAGCCCCGGCGTGCTGCTGGCGATGGGGCCCGGCTTCTGCAGCGAACTCGTCCTGCTGCGCTGGTGAGCATGCTCGGCTACCTGCTGCTGATCCTCGCGGTCGGTCTGGAACGGCTGGCCGAACTCGTTGTGTCGCAACGCAATCTCGCCTGGAGCCGGGCACACGGCGGGGTCGAGTCGGGCGCCGGGCACTATCCGGCGATGGTGCTGCTGCACACCGGGCTGCTGGCCGGCTGCCTGGCCGAGGTCTGGTGGGGCCACCGGCCGTTCGTCCCGGCGCTCGGCTGGCCGATGCTCGCCGTGGTGGTGCTGGCGCAGGGGCTGCGCTGGTGGTGCATCGCCACCCTCGGCCACCAGTGGAACACCCGGGTGGTGATCGTGCCGGGGCTGGGCCGGGTACGGGGCGGGCCGTACCGGTGGTTGCCGCATCCGAACTACCTGGCGGTGATCGCCGAGGGCGTGGCGCTGCCGCTGGTGCACACCGCCTGGCTGACCGCGCTGGCGTTCACCGCGCTGAACGGCTGGCTGCTGTCGATCCGGATCCGGGTGGAGAACCGGGCGCTGGCCGCGCTGGAATCTCCGGCGGCGGCCGTCCCGTGATCGACGGGCTGGTGGTCGTCAGGTGATCGACGTACTGGTAGTCGTCAGGTGATCGACGTGCTGGTGGCCGGCGGTGGGCCGATCGGGCTGGCCGCCGCGCTGTACTGCCACCGGGCCGGGTTGACCGTCCGGGTGCTGGAGCAGCGGTCCGGCCCGATCGACAAGGCGTGCGGCGAGGGGCTGCTGCCGCCGGCGCTGTGTGCGCTGACCGAGTTGGGGGTACGGCCGGCCGGGGCGGACATCACCGGCATCCGCTATCTGGACGCGAAGCAGTCGGTGGACGCCTCGTTCCGGGCCGGGCCGGGACGCGGGGTGCGGCGGACCGAACTGCACGCCGCGCTGTATACGGCGGTGCTCGGCGCCGGCATCGTCCTCGAGCAGCGCCGGGTGACCGAGGTCGGCCAGGACGAACGGGCGGTGACGGTGGCCGGCCTGCGGTCGCGGTATCTGGTCGCGGCGGACGGCCTGCACTCGCCGATCCGCCGGCAGCTGGGCCTGGACCGGCCCAGCCGG
>DASUAC010000664.1:0-7373 GCA_035763985.1 Jatrophihabitans sp.
ACGGCGCCGACCCCGTCCCGCTGGCCCTCCCCCATCACGTGCAGGGTGACCCCGCCCACCCCGCCGTCGGCGGCCGGCAGCAGATCCAGCACCAGCGCGTGCTCGATCACCTCGATCCGGGGCTGGCCCAGCACGGCGGCCACCAGGGCGCGTTCGATCTCGGCGCCGGTCGCGTCCCCGCCCGCGTGCGCGATCCGGTCCCGGCGGTGGCCGCCTTCCCGGGTCAGCGCCAGCTCGCCGCCGGACGTCCGGTCGAACCGGGCGCCGAGCTCGATCAGCTCGCGCACCGCCAGCGGGCCCTCCGCCACCAGCACCTCGACCGCGTCCCGGTCGCACAGGCCGACCCCGGCGATCAGGGTGTCGCTCAGGTGCGCCGCCGGGCTGTCGTCCGGCGCCAGCGCGGCGGCGATGCCGCCCTGCGCCCACCGGGTGGAACCGGCCGCCAGCACGTCCTTGGTCACCACCAGCACCCGCAGCCCGGAGTCGGCGGCGATCCGCAGCGCGGTGGTCAGCCCGGCGATGCCGGAGCCGATCACCACCACGTCGGTCTCGGTGATCCAGCCCGGGGCCGGGGCGAGCAGCCGCTGCGGCAGGTTCACGGCGCCAGCTCGATCTCGGCGTTGTCGATCAGCCGGATGCTGCCCACCCGGGCAGCCACCAGCAGCCGGGCCGGGCCCTGCCGGGGCGGGGGCCTGAGCTGCGGATCCCGCAGCTCCAGGTACTCCACGTCCACCTCCGGCGTCTCGGCGAGCACCTTCGCGGCCGCCTCGAGCACGGCGTCCGGGCTGGTCGCGGCGGCCCGGCCGGCCGCCAGCGCCCGGCTCAGCGACAGCGCCTGCGCTCGTTCGGCCCCGGACAGGAAGACGTTGCGGCTGGACAGCGCCAGCCCGTCCGGATCGCGCACGATCGGCACGCCGACCACCTCGACCGGCAGATCCAGATCCAGCACCAGCCGCCGGATCAGGGTCAGCTGCTGGTAGTCCTTCTCGCCGAAGCAGGCCAGCTCCGGCCGGATGCTGGTGAACAGCTTGGTGACCACGGTGAGCACGCCGTCGAAGTGGCCCGGCCGGTTCGGGCCTTCCAGCTGATCGGCCAGCGGGCCGGCGGTGACCCGTACCTCCGGCTGGCCGCCCCGGTAGACGGTGTCCACCTCCGGCGCCCAGACCAGGTCCACCCCGGCCTGCTCGCAGACGGCCAGATCGGCCGCCAGCGTGCGCGGGTACCGGGCCAGGTCGGCGGACTGGTCGAACTGCAGCGGGTTGACGAAGATGCTCACCACGGTGTGCTCACTGCGCCGGCGGGCCTCGGTGATGTTCGCCAGGTGCCCGGCGTGCAGCGCGCCCATGGTCGGCACCAGCCCGACCCGGCCGGTCAGCGCGGCCCGCGCCTCGGCCAGTTCGGCGCGGGTACGTACCAGCCGGGTCATCCGCCCTCCGCGGTCTCGATGCCCTCGAGCAGATCGGCGCACTGTGCCTGGCTCAGCCGGCCGGCCGCGTATGCCCGCTGCATGGTCCGGATCGCCATGGCCAGGTACGGCTGCAGGTACCTGCTGCCGCGCAGGGCCCGGATGTGTGCCTCCACGGTCTGCCGGTCACCGCGCGACACCGGCCCGGTCAGCGCGTCGTCGCCGAGCCGCAGCGCGTTGTCCAGCGAGGCGGTGAGCAGCGGGGTCAGGATCCGCACCGGATCCTCCACCCCGGCGGTGCGCAGCACGTCCTGGGCGTCGTTGACCAGGGTGACCAGGTGGTTGGACCCCATCGACAGCGCCGCGTGATAGGTGGCCCGGGCGCTCTCCGGCACCCACACCGGCTCGCCGCCGAGCTCCAGCACCAGGGTCTCGGCGACCGGCCGGAAGTCCGGCGGTGCGGTCACCCCGAACGCCGCGCCGGCCAGCCGGTCCAGGTCCTCGGGCCGTCCGGTGAAGGTCATCACCGGATGCAGCGCCATGCCGACCAGGCCGGACCGGACGGCCGGGTCGAACACCGCGATGCCGTGTGCGCCCGAGGTGTGCACCGCGAGCTGGCCGGCCTGCCACGCCAGCGTGCGGCTCAACCCCTGGATCAGCCCGGGCAGCTGGCTGTCCGGCACGGTGAGCAGCACCAGGTCCGCCCGGGCCGCCGCCTCGTCGGCCGGCAGCAGCGGAACGCCGGGCAGCAGCCGGCGGGCCCGTTTCACCGACTCGGTGCTCACCCCGGTGGCCGCCACCACCCGGTGACCGGCCCGGGCCAGCGCCGCGCCGAGCACCGAGCCGACCCGGCCCACGCCGATCACCGCGACCCGCAGCCGCGGTGCCTGCGGCGATCCGGTCATGCCGGTACCTCGGTCACCGTCACCCGTCCCTTCCGCATCGCTGTCGGCGGCGAAGCGCTCCGCGGCGACTCGTTGCGCCGGCCGGCTTATCGCGCTCACCCCGTCCGGCGAGCCTATGCGAGGCCGCATCGGCACCTGCGAGCAGCAGTTGGCAACCGGCCCGGGGTACGGCCGGTTCGAGGAGGATGAGCTAGGTTCTGCGGCCATGACCGATCTTCAAGCCGCGGTGGCCGCCGCAGCCGACGCCGCCGGCACCCATGCGGGAGCCCCGGCGTTGCTGGTGCAGGCAGTCGCCGCGCTCGGCCGGCTGGCGCAGACCACCGACCGGGCCACCGAATCCGGCCGCCGACCGTTCCGGATCCCGCATGACTGGGCCGGTCAACTGGCCGAGTTGAGCTGGCTCTGCTACCTGCTTGCCGACCAGACGGCGGTGGACCTGGACGCCGAGGTGCGGGCGATCGCCGGCCGGGTGGCCACCGAGGCCGCCGAGGCGCGAGCCCGCGCGGTCGCCGACCGGTCCGAGGATTCCTGGTTCTGAGCGGGCCGCTACCGGTTGCCGTCTAATGCCGGTTGGCGTTTGTGCGTCCGGCGAAAGGCAGATCTGTTGGCCTGGCTGTCTCAAACGACTTTCGAGTGTTCGGTCAGCCAGGCGATGCGCGAGCGCAGACGCCTGCCGAACGGTTAACCGCCGTGATCAACAGGGCTGCAGCCCGTCGGCGTGAACTTTTCGGCGGTCCGGGCCGTCTCTCAGCCGGTGCCCGGTTCGCGGCATCGCCAGGGTACGGGGCCGCAGGTTAGCGTCGGTGCGTCCTCGAAACCATCGAGATCGCGGAGGAAGCCATGACCGAAGCCGTCACCGAGACCGGAAGCCGCGAGCGGGCCGACCTGCTTGATTCGCTGGACCGGCATCGGTTCTTCCTGCGGCACACCCTGCGCGAGCTGTCCGAGGAGCAGATCCGGCAGCGCAGCACCATCAGCACGTTGACCCTCGGCGGCCTGGTCAAGCACGTCACCGCCGTCGAGCAACAGTGGGCCAGGTTCATCACGGAAGGACCGAGCGCGCTGGGCGACGCCGACTCCGAGGCGGATCTGGCGGCCTACGCCGCGCATTTCCAGCTGACCGAGGACGACACCGCCGCCTCGCTGCTCGACCGGTACGCCGAGGTCGCCGCGGCCACCAACGAACTCCTCGGCAGGCTGCCCGATCTGGACGCCGGCCAGCCGCTACCGCGTGCGCCCTGGTTCGCGCCCGGAGCGACCTGGTCCGCTCGCCGGACGCTGCTGCACATCATCGCCGAGACGGCTCAGCATGCCGGGCACGCCGACATCATCCGGGAATCGCTGGACGGCGCCAAGACGATGGGCTGAGGGTTTGGCGACTGCTGAGGAACGGCGACTGCTCAGCGACGGCAACTGCTCAGGGACTGGCAACTGCTCAGCGACGGCGACTGCTCAGGGACTGGCAACTGCTCAGGGCTGCCGCTGCCGGGCGAAGAGATCATCCGGAGCGTCGTCCGGGGCCCGGCGCCGGCCACCGCCGGGCGGCGGCGGCTCGTCGTCCTCGGCGGCTCGCCGCCGCCCGTGGTAGCCGCTGCCGGCACCGGGCCGCTCGCCGTAGCCGGTCGACTGGTCGCTCGCGCCGATCCGGACGTCCGCCGGGTCGGCCGGATCTGCCGTCGGGCGGTCCGGAAGGAGTTCCAGATCCTCCGGCACCGGGCTCAGTCGGGGCAGCCCGGCTAACAGGTCGAACGGATCGGACTCCGGTTGCCGACGGCCGGACGGTGGCGCACCGGCCGGGCCGGCATGCCCCGTCGCGGCGGTCGGCCCCGTCGCGGCTGTCGGCCCCGCCGCGGCGGTCGTCTCGGCGCCAGCCCCGACCGGATCAGCCGGCGTCACGACCGGCACAGCGTGGCCGGCGACCGGTTCGGCGCGTACCACGGTCGGCTCGGACCAGGCCGCGGCCGGACGCGCCGGTTCGGCCCCGGCTCGGCCACCGCGCCATTGCCCGGGGTCGAGCAGCTCCGCATCCACTATGTCGGTGTGCCCGGTGTCATTGCGCCAGCCGGCGGGTACCGCGGCATACCCGGTCCGGCCGGCGTCCGGGCGACCGGTCGAGGCCGGCCTGCCGCCGGTGAGCTGGGACGGCGCGGCACCGAGGCCGGCGGTACTGCCCTCCGGCCGGGCCAGCCGGCGGATCTCGTGCTGCAGCGCCTCCAGATCCGAACCGATCAGCCTGGTCGTCTCGATCCGCTCCAGCCGGAGCTGGCCGCCGAGTTTGTCCACCACCTCGGCCCGCAGCGCGGCGACCTCGTCCCGCAGCAGGCCGATCTGCTCGTTCATCATCCGCTCGATCTCGCGGCGCAGGGACAGCTCCAGCTGCAGGTCGGCCTCCCGCCGGGCGGCGACCTCCCGGGACAACTGGACCTCGCCCAGCTTGCGCAGCTCGACCTCCTGCCGGTTGCGCGCTTGCTCGGCGGCGGCGAATTGCGTCTGCTGCAAAGCCGAAACCTGCAGCTGCGCCTCGTGCAGCTCACGCGCCCGCTGCTCGGCCTCGGCCAACTGCACGGCGGCCTGCTCGGCTTGCCCGCGCCGTGCGCCGAACAACAGGAACGCACCGATCAGGCCGGCCCACAGCCCGAGCAGCACGCCGATCTGCAGCTGCTTCTGGGTGGTGCCGAACACGACCAGGCAGACCCCCGCCAGGCCGAGCAACGCAGCCGCCAGGACGGCCAGCGAGCGTGTCCAACGCTGCCGGGTCGGGGGTTCCCTGCGTGGCATGGGAGGAGTTTAGCGAGCTTGACCGCCGGCGACCGTCTCAGCGAACGGCGGGCCCGGCGGAGTCAGCGGTGCCCGGGGTCGATTCCGGCACGCTCCACCAGCAGACCGGCAACCAGCAGCAATACGGTCACCGCCAGCAGCACCAGGCCCACCTGCAGATCGTGCCGGGCCGCCGTCGTCCGTCCGGCGTCCGGCCATACGTAGGACACCAGGGCCAGCTCGGCGCCCACCAGGGCCGCCCCGACCAGCGCGCTCGCCTTGCCCAGCGCCACCGCACGAGCCACCGCCAGCGCGGTCATCGGCCGGGCATCCGGCCGGTGCCGCACCGCGCCGCGCACCCGGCTGGCGATCACCCATTCGATCAGCGCCAACGCCGCGATCGGCACCGCGGTGAACCACTGGAACGGCGGCAGCGAGCCGTACAGCGCCTGCAGCAGCAAGTAGCTCAGCGCGCCGAAGATCAGGAACGGGACGAGCAGGTCGGACGGGCGGGTGCGGTGGTTCATCGGCGCAGCATCGGTAGCAGTCGGTGGTTCACCGGCGCAGCTCCAACCCCGGCCGCAGCTGAACGCCGTCGGCCTCGCCGGCCGGCAACGCCTCGATCAGCTGCAGTATCTTGCCCCGGCCGGGCAGTTCGGCCTCCGGATCGGCCGCCCACCAGGGCACCAGTACGAACGCCCGTTCGGCAGCCCGCGGGTGCGGCAGGGTCAGCACCGGATCGTCGCTGATCAGCTGATCCACCGTGATCACGTCGACATCGAGGGTGCGCGGCCCCCAGCGCACCTCCCGGGTACGTCCGGCGAGTTGCTCGCAGCGCTGGGCGCGGGCCAACCAGTCGGCCGGCGTGGCGGTGGGATCCTCGGCGATCAGCACCGCGTTCAGGAACGACTGCTGCTCCGTCACCCCCCACGGCGGCGTCTCGAAGACCGGCGAGACGGTCACCAGGTGCTCGGCGAAGCCGTCCACCGCGAGCTGCAGGTAACCCAGCCGATCGCCGATGTTCGACCCGATGGACAGCACCGCCCTGCTCACGCCGGCCCTCGATCCGTCCGCACCGGACAAGCATGCCCCGCTCGGCGATCTTCGCCGGTCACGGCCTGCGGGTCCGGTGAACGGTCACCGCGACGTCGGCGAAGGCCAGCGGGATCGGCGCCTGTGGCTTGTGCACGGTGACGGTCGTCGCCGCCACCCGGGAATCGGCCAGGCAGACCTCGACCAGCCGAGCGGCCAGCGTCTCCAGCAGGTTGACCGGTTCGCCGGAGATCACCGCGGCGAGCGCCTCGGCCAGCTCCCCGTAGTGGATGGTGTCGGACAGCTCGTCGGACGCCGCGGCCGGTGCGGTGTCCAGCTCCAGCGTCACGTCCACCACGAAGTCCTGGCCGTCGGCGCGCTCGAACTCGAACACGCCGTGCCGGCCGCGCACCCGCAACCCGGTCAGCGTGATCCGATCCGCCGGGGCGGTCATGGCCGTACCCGGTAGGCGTTGCAACGCATCCGGATCACGGCTGCTTCAGGCCGGCGGCCTGCAGGGCAGCCACGGTGAGCGCGGCGTCGACGTTCGGCCGTACCTGATGCACCCGGACCCCCCAGGCGCCGTGCAGCGCGGCGAACGTGGTGAGCGCCACGGTGGCATCCTCCCGGGCCCAGCTCGGCCGCGGTTCGCCGGTGCCGTCGGCGAGCAACCGGCCCAGGAACGACTTGCGGGAAGCGCCGAGCAGCACCGGCAGGCCTAGGTCGGTCAGCGCCTGGAAGTGGGCCAGCAATGCCCAGTTGTGCTCGGCGCGCTTGGCGAAACCGAGTCCCGGATCGATCACCAGCTTGTCGGCGGACACCCCGGCGGCCAGTGCCGCATCCACCCGGGCGGACAGTTCGGCCCGGACGTCGGCGACCACGTCGTGGTAGCAGGCGAGGGAGTTCATGTCCCGGGAATGGCCACGCCAGTGCATCAGGATCCAGGGGCAGCCGGCATCGCGGACCACCCGCGCCATGTCCGGATCCCCGAGGCCACCGGACACGTCGTTCACCACCGTCGCGCCGGCGGCCAGGGCCTGCTCGGCCACCGCGGCCCGGTAGGTGTCCACGCTGACCGCCGTCCCCTCGGCTGCCAGCCGGCTGATCACCGGCAGCACCCGGCGGGCCTCCTCCGCCGCGGCCACCCGCTCGGCGCCCGGCCGGGTGGACTCGCCGCCCACATCGATCAGGTCAGCGCCCTCGTCCGCCATCGCCCGGGCGTGCGCCAGTGCGTCCTCGAGGTTGGTGTAGCGGCCGCCGTCGGAGAACGAGTC
>DASUAC010000665.1:0-9749 GCA_035763985.1 Jatrophihabitans sp.
CCGCCCCGGGCGGTGAAGACCGGCATGCTGTTCTCCGCCGAGATCATCACCACGGTGGCCGATGCGCTGGCCGGCGCCCGGCTGCCGCTGGTGGTGGATCCGGTGATGCTGGCCTCCTCCGGCGCCCGGCTGCTGCGCGAGGACGCGGTCTCGGCGCTGACCGCGCGGTTGTTCCCGCTGGCCACCGTGGTGACCCCCAACCTGATGGAGGCGCAGGCACTGACCGGGCTGGCCGGCACCGACCGGGCGGAGCTGGCCGAGGCGCTGGTCGGCCTCGGCGCGCCGGCCGCACTGGTCACCGGCGGGCACGGCGAGCAGCCGGCCGATCATCTCTACGCCGGCGGCGAGCACCTGGACATCCCGGTGCCACGGCACCAGGTGCCGGCCACCCACGGGGCCGGCTGCACCCATTCGGCGGCGCTGGCCGCGTGCCTGGCTCGCGGCTATTCGCTACCGGAAGCCGCCGAGCGGGCCGCCCGGCTGGCCGGCGAGGCGGTACGGCACGGGCTGGCCGGCCTCGGCGCCGGCGACGGCCCGGTGGACGTGCTGGACGTACGCCGGCTCGGTCCGGACAGCACGTCCTGACCTGCCCCGCGCGCTGCCTGGTTCACCACTGAGATCTCAGCACGTCCACCTCGCAACCCGGCGCGGCCGGGTCATAGCCGTGCTCGGCCAGCCAGCGGATCGTCCGCAGGCTGCGCAGCGACCACCACCCGCGGATCACGTCCAGGTCGACGTCGGTGCCGTAGCCGGCGATGACGTCGGCGAGGCGCTCCGGGTGGCCGAGCGTCAGCATGGCGAGGTCGTACAGGCCATCGCCCGGGCCGGCCTCGGACCAGTCGAGCACGCCGGTGAGCTGCGCACCGTCGACGAACACGTGGCAGACCTGCAGGTCGCCGTGGATGAACACCGGCGTCCACGGCCGGAGCGCGGCCCCGGCGATCCGGCGGTTGCGGGTGACCAGGTCGGCGGGCAGCACCTCGTTGGCCAGGAGCCATCCGCATTCGCCTTCGAGGTCCGCGGCGATCTCGTCGAGGCTGCGGCCGGGCCACGGCGGCAGCGGCGCGTCGTGCAGCAGCCGGACGGCGGCACCCGCCGCGGACCACGCCGCGGGCGACGCGTCCGACGGCTCGCCGAGGCGGCCGAGCGGCGTGCCGGGCAGGGCGGCGAGCGCGAGCACGGGCGGCTTGCGCCACAGCACCTCCGCAGTCGGGATCGGCGCCCTGGCCATCGCCTCGACCTCGACGTCGATGTTCGCCTGATCGGTGTCGACCTTCAGGAACACGTCGCCGACCCGCAGCGTCGCGCGCTCCTGATGGGCGACGACGACCTCGATCTGCTGCACGCCGGCCATTGTCGCGGGGGTTGACCACCGGCGTCATCGGGTTTATCGGGGTACGACCTTACGGCTAGGACGCGACGTGCGCGGCGCCGACCAGTGGCGATCGGACCGGCTCGGCGGCCAGCCCGATCGCGTACCGGCATTCGGAATGCCGGCTCAGCCCGGTACGCAGCGGCCGGGCGATCAGGTCCCAGGCGCCGGCGATGGAGCCGCCGATCACCAACTGGTCGGCGCCGAAGCGCTCCAGCCACGGCCCGAGCACCTCGCCCAGCACGGTGAATGCCGCGTCGAAGGCAGCCGCTGCCGCCGGATCGCCGGCCCGGGCCAGCTCGGCGATCTCCTTCACGTCGAGGTCGTCCGGACGGCCGGCCCGGGCTGCATACCCGCGCCGCAGCGCGCGCCGGGACACCCAGTCCTCCAAAGGCGATCCGTCGTGCGTGAGCAGGTGCACCTCGGCCTGCGGCGGCACGTCCGGGCTGCTGTCGACCACCCGGCCGCGGTCCAGGAAGGCCGAACCGATGCCGGTGCCGAGGGTCACCGCCGCGCACCGGGTGGCTCCGCGGGCGGTGCCGATCAGCCACTCCCCGATCAGGAACGCGCTGGCATCGTTGAGGAAGGTGATCGAGCCGGGCCGCTGCGGCAGCCGTTCGTAGAGCGCCGAACGGACGTCCACCCCGGTCAACCCCTCGAACTTGCCCACCCCGGCGTAGTGGGCCACGCCGCGGCCGTAGTCGAACGGCCCGGGCACCGCCACCGCCCACGCGGTGCCGGCCGGTGCGTCCAGCGACGCACCGGCCGCGGCCAGCCCGGCCAGCAACTGCTCGGTGTCACCGGCCGGATCCAGCTCCGCGCGCGGCCGCTGCTCGACCAGCCAGCTGTCCCGGTCCACCCAGGCGGCGATGACGTGCGTGCCACCGACCTCCAGCACCGCGACCGGATCGGTCACGTCTCCCCCGGCCCCGGCTCGGCCAGCGTCTCGTTCATGCCCAGCTTGAGCAGCGCGTTCTCCACGACCTCCATCAGCGCCGGATGGATCCAGTACTGGCCACGGGCGATCTCGTCGGCCCGCTGGCCGAACGACATCGCCTGCACCAGCGGCTGGATCAGGTTCGAGGCCTGGTAGCCCATCAGGTGCGCGCCGAGCAGCTCGCCGGTGCGGGCGTCGCAGATCAGCTTGCAGATGCCGGTGGTGTCCTCCATCGCCCAGCCGTAGGCGGTGTCGCCGTAGTTCTGCACCGCGCACCGGTACGGCCGGGCCTGCGCCTTCAGCTGCTGCTCGGTCCAGCCGACGCTGGCTAGCTGCGGCGAGGTGAACACCGCCGACGGCACGTACCGCTGGTCGAAGGCGCGCAGATCCTCCGGATGCACCAGGTTGTGCGCGACCGCCCGGGCCTCGGCGTTGGCGACGTGCTTGAGCTGGTAGTCCGAGGAGACGTCGCCCAGCGCCCAGATGCCCGGCACGCTGGTCCGCCCGTACTCGTCCACCCGCACCCGGCCGTCCGGATGGGCACGCACCCCCGCCGCGGCCAGGTTCAGCCGGTCGGCGTTGGACTGCCGGCCGGTGGCCACCAGCAGCAGATCCCCGGCCACCGTGCTGCCGTCGGTGAGTTCGAGGGTGATCTCGCCGTCCTGCTCGGTCGCCTTGCTCACCTGCTGGCCGAGCCGGAGATCCCACTGGCCGGCCGCGATCGCGGTGAACCGTTCGGAGATCTCGTCGTCCAGGGTGCGCAGCAGCTGGGTGCTGCGCACCAGCAGCGTGACCTCGACGCCGAACGCGGCGAACACGTGCGCGAACTCCGCCGCGATGTAGCCGCCGCCGACGATCAGCAGCCGGCGCGGCAATTCCTCGATCCGCATCACCGTGTCCGAGGTGTGGTACGGCACGCCGGAGTCCGCGATCACCTCCGGGATCACCGGCCGGCCGCCGGCCGCGATCACGATCTGCTCGGCGGTGAGCGTGCTGGTGGTGCCGTCCGGCAGCCGCATATCGATCGAGTTCGGCCCGGTGAATTCGGCATGTCCGAAGAACGTGGTGGTGTTCGGCCCGTGTTCGCGGTACTGCTTGCCGCCCATCGAGATCGGGTCGATCCGGCCGAAGATCCGGTCCCGGACGTCCCGCCAGCGCACCCCGTGCAGGGTGGCGTCCACCCCGTACCGGCCGGCCTGGCGCACCGCGTCGGCGACCTCGGCGGCGTAGACGTACATCTTGGTCGGGATGCACCCCACGTTCAGGCAGGTGCCGCCGAAGACGCCCTGCTCGATGATGGCCACCCGGCGGCCGTCGAACTCCGGCGTGACCAGGGAGTTGCCCGAGCCGGTGCCGATGATGGCCAGGTCGAAATGCGGGGTAGTCACGGATGGTCAGCCTACTTGCGGCCCGGACCGGCGGCGTTCCTCAGTCGAGCAGCAGCACCACCAGGGTGCGCGGGCCGTGCACCCCTTCCACCCGGGCCAGCTCGATGTCACTGGTGGCGCTGGGGCCGCTGATCCAGGTCAGCGTCCGGCTGCCGGCCAGCCGCTCGACGGCGTCCGGGACGTTGAACACCACCTGATCGGCCCGCACCACGGCCAGGTGGTAGTCCGGCACCAGGGTGAGCGCGCGCCGGCCCTGGCCCGGCCCGGCGTCCAGCACCAGCGTGCCGGTCTCGGCGACGGCCAGCGCACAGGTGCTGAGCACGCCGCCGGCCTGGTCCAGCTCGGCCACCGTCAGCGGCGGCTCGTCCGGCCGCCAGTTCCGTACCTCGGTGAGCAGTTCGGCCGGGAAGCCGACCGGCACCACCACCGACCGGTCGCCGACCAGCTCCCCGATCCGCTCGGCCGCCGCGGCGGCCGGGCACCGGTGCACCGCCGCCCGGTAGTCGACCAGCCGGTCGGTGAGCAGTTCCACCAGGTCGACGCCGGGCTCCGCTCCGGCCGGCCGGTAGTCCCGGGGGATCTCAGCGGCCCTGGGACGGTCGGCCAGCGCGGCGGCGATCCGGTCCAGGACGGTCCGCCGGCCGGCATCCGGCCCACCGGCAGCGCTGCCCTCGGTCATCCGGCCGCCCCGGACTCGGTCGGCCCCGGCTGGCTGGCGCCCGGTTCGGTCTCGGCCAGCCGCCGGCCGGCCGGCTCGGACCGGCCGGCCTCGACCACGGTCGTCTCGTCCCTGCCCTCGCGCTGCCACCAGTCCCGGAACGTCTCCCGCGGCGGCACCGGCAACTCCCGGGACGAGGTCCAGCCGGACAGCGGCGGCGGCAGCAGCCGGGACCGGCGGAACAACCGGCCGAACCGGCCCAGCCGCAGCGCCCGCCGCCAGCGTCCGGCATCGGCCATGGCCCAGGCCAGCGCGGCCATCGACACCCGTTCCGGGGAGTAGCGCGGCTCGGCCGCCACCGCCCGGGCCCGCAGGTGCACCAGCATGCTCGGGATGTCGATCGCCACCGGGCAGACCTGGTAGCAGGCGCCGCACAGCGACGAGGCGTACGGCAGCGAGGCGTTCGTCCGGTTGCCACCGAGGCCGGTCAGCTGCGGGGAGAGCACCGCGCCGATCGGGCCGGGGTACACCGAGCCGTAGGCATGCCCGCCGGTCCGTTCGTACACCGGGCAGACGTTCAGGCAGGCCGAGCAGCGGATGCAGCGCAACGCACTGCGGCCGGCCGGGTCGGCCAGCGTCGCGGTGCGGCCGTTGTCCAGCAGCACCAGGTGGAACTGCTGGCCCTCGGTGGCGCCGGTCCACATCGAGGTGTAGGGGTTCATCCGCTCGCCGGTGGAGGACCGGGGCAGCAGCTGCAGGAAGACCTCGAGGTCCCGCCAGGTGGGCAGCAGCTTCTCGATGCCCATCACGGTGATCAGGGTGCGCGGCAGGGTCAGGCACATCCGGCCGTTGCCCTCGGACTCGACGACGGCCAGGGTGCCGGTCTCGGCGACGGCGAAGTTGGCCCCGGAGACGGCCACCTCGGCGAGGAGGAACTTCCGGCGCAGGTGCCGGCGGGCGGCCTCGGCCAGCGCGGCCGGCTCGTCGGACAGCCGCGGATCCACCTCGGCCATCTCGCGCAGGAAGATCTCGCGGATCTCGGCCCGGTTGCGGTGGATGGCCGGCACCAGGATGTGCGAGGGCTTGTCGTGGCCGAGCTGGACGATCAGCTCGGCCAGGTCGGTCTCCCAGGCCGGGATGCCGGCCGCGGCGAGTGCCTCGTTCAGCCCGATCTCCTGGGTGGCCATCGACTTCACCTTGACCACCTCGCGGGCACCGGCCTGCCGGGCCAGCTCCACCACGATCTGGTTGGCGGCCTGCGCGTCCGGTGCCCAGTGCACGGTGCCGCCGCGTTCGGTGACCCGCTGCTCCAGCTGCTCCAGGTACTCGCCGAGATGGGCCAGTACGTCGTCCTTGATCGCCGCGCCGGCCGCCCGCAGCTGCTGCCAGTCCGGCAGTTCGGCCACCACGCCGGCCCGCTTGGCCCGGATGGTGGTGGTGGCGTTGGCCAGGTTGCGGCGCAGCTGGCTGTTGGCCAGCGCGGTCTCGGCCAGCACCGGGAACTTGGCCGGCGTGCTGATGTTGCCGCGCCCGGTCGGCATGCCCAGGTAGGTCACCGCGAGCTCGCCAGGATCTGGGCCAGGTGCACCGTGCGTACCCCCGAGCGCAGCCGGCCGAGCCCGCCGCCGATGTGCATCAGGCAGGACGAGTCGCCGGCGCTGCACACCTCGGCCCCGGTGTCCAGCACCGCCCGCATCTTGTCGGCGAGCATCGCGGTGGACACCCCGGCGTTCTTCAGCGCGAAGGTGCCGCCGAAACCGCAGCACGACTCGGCCTGCGGCAACTCGACCAGGTCGATGCCGGCCACCTCGCGCAGCAACCGCAGCGGCCGGTCCGCCACGCCGAGCAGCCGCAGCGAATGGCAGGTCGGGTGGTAGGTGACCCGGTGCGGGTAGTAGGCGCCCACGTCGGTGGTCTGCAGCACGTCGACCAGGAACTCGGACAGCTCGTGGGTCCGTCCCGCCAGCTCGCGCACCGACTCGGCCAGCTCGCGGTCACCGGCCGACTCGGCCAACTCGGCGTGCTGGTGCCGCACCGAGCCGGTGCAGGACCCGGACGGCAGCACCACCGCGTCGTAGCCGGCGAAGGCCGCCACCTCGTTGCGGATCAGCGGCAGCGCGGCCTTCGGATAGCCGGTGTTGATGTGCATCTGCCCGCAGCAGGTCTGCTCGAGCGGCACCTCCACCTGGCAGCCGAGCCGGCGGAGCAACCGGACGGTGGCCTTGCCGACGTCCGGGAACAGGCCGTCGACCAGGCAGGTCACGTACAGCGCTACTCGCATCCACCCTCCGCCCGCTCGCAAGCTCCTGGGAGGAGGCTACGTGCCGGCCCCGACAGTCGGTTCGCCGACGGGCGGCACGAGACGGGCGGTACGCCGACGGGCGGCGTTCGCGGTTCGCCGACGGGCGGTTCGGTGCCGCCGGTTCAGCCGGTGAGGCGGCGTTCGCGCAGCAGCACGATCAGTTCCTGCTGCGAACGCACCCGCAGCTTGCGGAACACCGACGACAGGTGGTTGCGCACTGTGCTCTGGCTGACGAACAGCTGCCGGGCGATCACCGGCACCCGGTCGCCGTGCAGCAGCATCCGGACCACCTCGTACTCCCGGCGGGACAACCGGTCCAGGCCGGGCACCAGGTCCTCGGCCATCGATCCGCGGCCGAACCCGGCACCGACCGGCCGGCGCCGGTCCGACTCGCCCTCGGACCGGCGGCCGGTCACCGACTCGACCGGCTCGGCACGCTCCCGGCGGTCCAGCTCCCGTTCCAGCAGCTTGCGATCGGTGATGTCGTAGCACAGCCCGATGCTGCCGATGTAGCGGCCGGACCGGTTGTACCGCGGCACCCCGGCGACCCGCAGCCAGCGCCGCATGCCGTCCCGGCGGATGAAGGAGAACTCGTACTGCTCGCGGGCGCCGGCCGCTCGGTGGCCGAGCCGGTGCGCGAGGAACTCGGCGGCCGCCGCGTCCACGAAGTCGAAGACGCTCCCGTTCGCCAGCCGTACCGGATCCACCGCGAGCAGCTCGGCCATCCGGGCGTTGGCCAGCACGGTACGGCCGGTGGAGTCCACCACCCAGATCCCCTCCTGGGCCGCGTCCAGGATCTCGGCGAGCATCCGGTCGCTGGTCTCCAACCGGTCGAGCATGCTGCGGGTCTCGGTCACGTCCCGGATGTTGAGCACCATCGCCGAGATCGCCAGGTCGGCGAACAGGTTGCTGATGCGCAACTGGATCCAGCGCCAGCTGCCGGCCGCGTTGCGCACCCGCAGCTCCAGCTCGCGCTGCTCGCCGGGCGGCGACACGGCCGCCTGCCATTCGGCCCGCAGCCGCGACAGGTCCGTCGAGTGCACGTACTGCCAGCCGGGGGTGCCGATGATGTCGCGCGCCCGGTAGCCGAAGCTCGCGTGCAGCGACGGCCCGGCATAGGTGACGATCATGTTCAGGTCGCAGATCAGCACCAGGTCGCTGCCGCGTTCGGCGACCAACCGGAACGGACGTTCACGTAGGGTGACCGGACGCTGCTCCGGAGCGAGCGGCTGCAGGGTGGCGATGAGTTCGTCCGTGCCGTCCGGGGCGACCGCCATGGTGGCCGTCATCCGCACCGGGGACCGGTTGCCGAACCGATCGGTGACCACCAGGTCCCGGGTCCAGGCGCCGTGCTCGCCGATGAATACGAACTCCGCAAAATCTTCCTCCGTCAAACCTAAGTCAACAAGGTCGCGGAGGTTGCGGCCGAACGCTTCCTCGGCCGTCCAACCGAACATGGTATGAGCCTTGGCGGACCAGAGAGTTACCCGGCCGGCGAAGGTGGTGCCGACGACGGCGACTCCGGACGATCCGGCCAGGTTCGGCGGCCCTCCCGAATGCTGTTCACTGAGGGTCACCACTTCGGATTCTGTCGCCGTACCTGATGTCTGCACCGGATCCATCACCTAAACTCCCCCCGCCTCAGGTGACCTGTTCACCCGAGATTACCGACAGTGTGGGCACATCGGGCAGTCACTGCCATAGACGATGTGTCCTGCCTCTTTCGGCCTGCCGTCAGGAATGTTTGGCAGCTAGTTTTTATTTCGGTTCCGGCATGAAAAGCTCTTTGACGATCGAAGTGCGACCCTTGCCGAATCTGGTCGACTTCGATACGGGGGTGGCTGAACATGTGCTGCGAAACTCGCGACCGGAGTCCACGATCAGGCGTGCCAGCGGCCGATGTATGAGGTTATTTCCGCCGCCGCGGAGGCCCTCCTGGTGGTTCGGCTGCCGGCTGAGCAGATCCTGCTGGCGACCGCCGCGGCCCGGACGCTGCTCGGCTCGGCCGACCCGGTCGGCCGGACGGTCCAGGATTTCCTGGTGCCACCGCTCGGCGGGGCCGGCGAGCTGCTGGCTCGCGGCCGGCTGGCCGGCGTCCAGTTGCGCCGGGTGCTGCTCGGTGAGCGGGCCGAGGAACTGGAACTGTGGATCACCACCGAGCTGGCCGGCGGCGAGTCGGCAGCCGGCAGCGTGCCGGTGCTCGCGCTGCTGTTCCCGGCCGGCGCGGGGCTGTCCTGGGCCACCGGGGAGGGCGCCGGCAAGCCGGCCGCGAGCGCGGCCGGCTGGGCCGACCGGCACCTGCTGCTGCAGCAGATCGGCGGTGACGTCGGTGACCTGCTCGGCCTGCCGGCCGAGGAGTTGGTCGGACGCTCCCTGTTCAGCCTGTTCGCGCCGGCGGACCTGACCAGCCTGCTGTTCGGCCTGGGCCAGCTGACCGGTAGCCGGCAGGCGGTGAACCTGGCGGTACGGCTGACCCGGCCGGACCGGAGCACGCTGCCCTGCCGGCTGGTGCTCGAGCCGCTCGGCCCGTCCCCGGCCTGCGCCTTCGCCATCCAGCCGGCCGAGCCGCCCGGCCAGGACCCGCTGCTGCCGCTGCGCAGGTTCGGCCAGGGCATCGCCGCTGCCCGCGGCGCCCGGGAACTCACCCTCGACCGGACCCGGACGGCACTGTCCGAACTCACCAGCCGCGAGCTGCAGATCGTCAACCGGCTGCTGGCCGGCGATCGGGTGCCGGCCATCTCCCGTCAGCTCTACCTCGCCCAGAGCACCGTGCGCAATCACCTCTCCGCGGTGTTCGCCAAGCTCGGCGTGCGGTCCCAGCAGGAGCTGATCGTGCTGCTGCGGCGGGCGATGTCGGACGACTGACCGGGTGGGTTCGGCGCCGGTCAGGACCGGCCGGCGGAGCGCTCAGCCGCCAGCGCGATCGCGCTGATCACCAGCCCGTTCGCCACCAGGTACCGGCCGTGCAGCCGCTTCAGCTCCGTCCCGTTGACCTCCGGCCCGGGCACCTGCAGCTCGGCGGTGAACCGGCCGTCGGCAGGTCCGCCGTCGGCGAGCCGGCTGCCGGCCGGCTCGAACTCCACCGACGCGCC
>DASUAC010000666.1:0-3200 GCA_035763985.1 Jatrophihabitans sp.
CGCCGCAAGGTGAATCGCGACCAGCGAGGACGAGCAGGCGGTGTCCACGGTGACCGCCGGGCCCTCCAGGCCGAAGGTGTAGGCGACCCGGCCGGAGACCACCGACAGCGCGGTGCCGGTGAGCAGGTGGCCACCGGCGCCGTCCACCGGCTGGTGCAGCCGCGGGCCGTAGTCCGGCGCCATCGCGCCGACGAACACGCCGGTCCGGCTGCCGCGCAACCGGTGCGGGTCGAGGCCGCCCTGCTCCAGCGCCTCCCAGCAGATCTCCAGCACCAGCCGCTGCTGCGGGTCCATCGCCAGCGCCTCACGCGGGCTGATGCCGAAGAACGGCGCGTCGAACTCGTCCGCCTCGTGCAGGAAGCCGCCCAGCGAGGTGTCGCTGGTGCCGGCCCGGTCGGCGGCGTCGGAGAAGAGCACGTCGGTGTCCCAGCCACGGTTGACCGGGAACTCGCCGATCGCCTCGGCGCCGGCCGCGATCAGCTCCCAGAACTCGGCCGGGCTGGTCACCCCGCCCGGGAACCGGCAGCCCATCGAGACGATGGCGATCGGGTCGGTGAGATCGGCCGGCCGGGCCGCGGGCTGGATCACGGCCGCGGGCTCGACGGCTTCGGTCAGCTGGTGCAGGTAGCCCGCCAGCCGGTCCGGGGTCGGGTGGTCGAAGAGCAGGCCGGACGGCAGCTCCAGGCCGGTCAGCGACCGCAGCCGGTTGCGCAGCTCCAGCGCGATGGCCGAGTCCACGCCGAGTTCCTTGAAGGTGTGGGACGGCTCCAGCTCGCCGGCGTCGGCATGGCCGAGCGCCGCGGCGGCGGTGGCCAGCACCAGCTCGCGCAGCTGCCGGCGGGTACGGCCGGCCGGCACCGGCTGGGCCGGCGCCTGAACCGGTAGGAGAGCGGGCTGGGCCGTCGTGGCGACGGCAGTGCCCGGGACGGCGTCCGGCAGCCAGTGCCGGCTGCGCTGGAACGGGTAGCTCGGCAGCTCGATCGCCTCGACCGGACGAACCGTGCGGCCGGCCAGCCAGTCCACCTGCGCGCCGGCGACGTAGGCCTCGGCGTACGCCTGGCGCAGCTGGGCCTGGCCGCCCTGGCCGCGGCGCAGGGTGCCCACCGCGCGGGCCGGCACCCCGTCCTGCTCGAAGGTCTCCTCCAGCGCGCCGACGAGCACCGGATGCGGGCTGGACTCCAGGAAGAGCCGGCAGCCGGTCTCCAGTGCTCGCCGGGCGGCCTGCTGGAACCGCACCGGACGGCGCAAGCTGGCGAACCAGTACTCGGCGTCCAGGCCCGCGGTGTCCATCGGTTCACCGGTCAGGGTTGAGATGAAGGTGGTCGGCACCGAACGCGGCGCGACCGGTGCCAGCACCTCGAGCAGCTGGTCACGCAGCTGCTCGACGGCCGGCGAGTGCGAGGCGTAGTCGACCGGGATGATCTTGGTCCGGTGGCCGGCCTCGGTCAGGTACTCGGACAGCTCGGCCAGTTCGCTCGCGGTGCCGGACACCACCACCGAGCGGCTGCCGTTGATCGCGGCGATCGCCGCGCCGGGTGCCCGGTCGGCCACCGCGGCCTCCACCACGGCCGGCTCGGCAGCCACCGACATCATGCCGCCGCTGCCCGCGATCTCGGTGATCGCCTTGCTGCGCAAGGCAACCACCCGGGCGCCGTCGGACAGCGACAGCGCGCCGATCGCGGTGGCCGCGGCGATCTCGCCCTGCGAGTGGCCGATCACCACGTCCGGCTGCACGCCGGCGGCCCGCCACAGCTCGGCCAGGCCGACCATCATCGCCCACAGCGCCGGCTGCACCACGTCCACCCGGTCGAAGTCGGCCGCGCCCGGCACGCCCTGCAGCACGTCGAGCAGCGAGAAGTCCACGAACGGCGCCAGCGCCTCGGCACAGCCGGCGATCCGGTCGGCGAAAACCGGCGAGCCGGCGAGCAGCTCGCGGGCCATCTCGGGCCACTGCGAACCCTGGCCGGGGAAGGTGAGCACGGTCTTGCCGGTGAGCGCGGTGCCGGTGACCAGCGCCGCGTGCGGCAGGCCCTCGGCCAGGGCCGCGAGCGGCGCCGCCGGATCGGTGCCGAGCAGCACCGCACGGTGCGCCAGCCCGTCCCGGGTGCCGGCCAGGGCCAGTGCCACCGCCGCCGGCTCGTCGCCGACCTGCCGCAGCCGGTCGGCCTGGGCGCGCAGCGCGGTCGCCGACCGGGCCGAGAGCAGCCAGGGCAGTTCAATATCACTCTGCTCTTCGCGCGAGCGCTCACTCGCTGGCAGCTGGCCGGGATTCTGGTCCGCCGGCTGGGAGGCCGTCGGCTGTGGATATTGGGCCAGCACCAGGTGGCAGTTGGTGCCGCCCATGCCGAACGAGCTGATGCCGGCCAGCAGCGGACGGTCGGTGCGCGACCAGTCCCGGCGCTCGGCCACCACCTCCAGGCCGAGCTCGGCCAGCGGGATGCCGGCCGGCGCCCGCTCGAAGTTCAGGCTGGCCGGCAGCGTGCGGTTGCCCAGGCTGAGCGCCACCTTGACCAGCCCGGCGATGCCCGCCGCGCCCTCCAGGTGGCCGATGTTGGTCTTCACCGAGCCGACCGGCAGCGGGCGGTCCGCCCCGCCGCGGGCCGCGGACAGCGCGGCCGCCTCGATCGGGTCGCCGATCGGGGTGCCGGTGCCGTGCAGCTCGACGTAGTCGAGGTCGGCCGGCGCGACGCCGGCCTGGGCGCAGGCCCGTTCGATGACCTGCTGCTGGGCCTGCTGGCTGGGCGCGGTGAGGCCGTCGCCGCCGCCGTCGTTGTTGGTCGCGCCGCCGAGCAGCACGCACCGGATCCGGTCGCCGTCGGCGATCGCGTCGGACAGCCGCTTGAGCACGACAACGGCGGCACCCTCGCCGCGGGCGTAGCCGTTGGCCCGCTCGTCGAAGGTGTAGCAGCGGCCGTCCGGGGACAGCGCGCCGAACCGGCCGATCGCCTCGGTGGTCTCGGCGAGCAGGTTCAGGTTGACCCCGCCGGCCAGCGCCCACCGGCTCTCGCCGCGGCGCAGGCTCTCGCAGGCCAGCTGCACCGCGACCAGGGACGAGGACTGCCCGGTGTCCACGGTCAGGCTGGGACCCTGCAGCCGCAGGAAGTAGGACACCCGGTTGGCGATCAGGGCCCGGTGGGTGCCGGTGTAGGAGTGCGGACCGGCCGCGCCGCCGAGCCGGTCGGCCAGCTTGGCGTAGTCGT
>DASUAC010000667.1:0-2382 GCA_035763985.1 Jatrophihabitans sp.
GGTCGTTCGTCACGCCGTCGACCGTCGCCGACCTCGAGATCGCGACGCGCGAACTGCTCGTGCGCAAGCAGCAGCCGGTGCTGGGCGGCTACGAGCCCGACGACTACGCGCAGGAGCGCGTGTGGGCGGCCGCTGCGGACGGCACGCAGGTGCCGATCTCGGTCGTCTACAAGCGGTCGTTCGGTCGGCTCGGCGAGTCGCCGCGCCCGCTGCACCTCTACGGCTACGGGTCGTACGAGCACTCCATCGACCCCGGCCTGTCGATCGCGCGCTTGTCCGAGCTCGATCGCGGCGTCGTGTTCGCGGTCGCTCACGTCCGCGGCGGCGGCGAGATGGGCCGCGCCTGGTACGAGAACGGCAAGATGCTGCACAAGCGCAACACCTTCACCGACTTCATCGCCGCCGCCGAGCACCTGGTGCGCACCGGCTGGACCCGGCCGGAGCGGATCGTGGCGCACGGCGGCAGCGCCGGTGGCCTGCTGATGGGCGCGGTGGCCAACCTGGCCCCGCACGCGTTCGGCGGCATCCTCGCGCACGTGCCCTTCGTGGACGCGCTCACCACCATCCTCGACCCGTCGCTGCCGCTGACCGTGATCGAGTGGGAGGAGTGGGGCAACCCGCTGGCCGACCCCGAGGTGTACGCCTACATGAAGTCCTACAGCCCGTACGAGAACATCGCTGCGACGGACTATCCGGCGATCCTGGCCATCACCAGCCTCAACGACACCCGGGTGCTGTACGTCGAACCGGCCAAGTGGGTGGCCAAGCTGCGCGCCACGGTCACCGGCGACCGGCCGATCCTGCTGCGCACCGAGATGGAGGCCGGCCACGGTGGCCGCAGCGGCCGGTACGACGCCTGGCGGGAGATCGCGTTCTACCTCGCGTGGCAGCTGAAGACGCTGGGGCTGGCCTAACCCTTCCGACTGGCCTAACCCTTCCGGCGCCGCCGGAACCAGCTGACCCGGGGTGGCCGCGGGATCAACTCGAAGTTGGCGACCACCACGTCGGCGAGGTTATCGACCAAGTCGTCCGCCCGGTCCTGGGTGATGAGCAGGTCCTCGCCTGCCATCCGCCAGCGCAGCTCGTGCAGCAACGCCTCGTGCACGGCACGCCACTGCTCCTGTACGTCCGACACGGCAGCAGCCTCCTAATCGGGCAACTCGAAGTGAACCAGCAACGGGCGGTGGTCCGAGGCGATCCGGACGTCCGGCGAGTCCAGCACCTCGGCGCTGACCGGGCGCAGCCGGGGGTCGGCGAACACCGCGTCGATCCGGCGTACCGGCGCGAGGGCGGAGTAGGTGAAGCCGTCGCCGGCGCCGACCGCCTGGTAGGCGTCCACCCCGAACTGCGCGCAGCGCTGCCAGGTCGCCGAGCCGGGCACCGCGTTCAGGTCGCCGCCCACGATCAGCGGCACGCCGGCCAGCCGGGCACCGGCGAACGCGGCCAGTTCGTCCAGGTGCGCCAGCCGGGGCTGCTCGATCAGGTCCAGGTGGGTGCCGGCCACCGCGAACCGGGCACCTGCCAGTTCCAGCACCACTGCCGCGGCACCGCGGTGGTGCAGCCGCGGCCGGTCGGTGAAAGACACGGTGAACCGCTGCACGGTGCGTACCGCCATCGTGCAGAGCACCAGGTTGGCACCGGCCCGGCGATTGCCGCTGACCCAGAGCAGCCCGGTCCGCCGGGCCAGCGCGGCGCAAGCCGACCGCCAGCGGCCGAACCGGGGCGCCTCCTGCACGATCACCACGTCCGGCGCCGCCGCCCGGATCACGCGCACCACCGCGGCCGGGTCGTCCCGCAACGACCGGATGTTGTAGGAAAGCAGCTTCACGGTGCTCACCGGACCATCCTGGCAGCCCGGCACCGGCCGGTCCGAAGAAACCGGTGGTTCAGTCCTGCCGGCGGGCCAGGTCGGCTGCCCCGATCAGGCCCGCCTCGGGACCGAGCTCGGCGAGCAGGACGTCCGCGGCCGGTCGGAAACCCCGGCCGGTCAGCTGCTCGGCGAAGGTCTGCCGGGCCGGCCGCAGCAGCAACTCGCCGGCCTCGGAGACCCCGCCGCCGATCACGAACACGGTGGGGTCGAGCACCGCTGCCAGGTCAGCCAGTCCCCGGCCGAGCCAGCGGCCCATCGTCGTGTAGATCTCGACCGCCGCCGGGTCGCCCTCGCGGGCCGCCTGGGTGACCAGCTGCCCGGTCAGCCGGTCCAGATCCCCCTCGGCCAGTTGCAGCAGCCGGTGCGCGGCCACCGGCGCGACCGCGGCCAGCTCCCGGGCGTCGTGTGCCAACGCGGTGCCGGAGGCGTACATCTCCCAGCAACCCCGGTTGCCGCAGGCACACCGGCGGCCGTCCGGCAGGATGCTCATGTGGCCGTACTCGCAGCCCACG
>DASUAC010000668.1:0-3855 GCA_035763985.1 Jatrophihabitans sp.
AAGCCGGTTCGCGAGCCGCCCCGATGTCCCGGGAGCAGCGCCGGGCCGCCATCATCGAGGCCACCCTGCCGTTGCTGCGCACGCACGGCCAGGCGGTCACCACCCGGCAGATCGCCGAGGCCAGCGGGATCGGTGAGGGCACCATCTTCCGGGTGTTCCGCGACAAGGCCGAGCTGATCGACGACTGCCTGACCGCGACCTTCGACCCCGCGCCGACGCTGCAGGAGTTCGCCGCCATCGATCGCCGGTTGCCGCTGGAGCAGCGGCTGCTGGCGGCGGTGCGAGTCCTGCAGGACCGGCTGCTCTCGGTGGTGGAGTTGCTGATCGCCCTCGGCTTCCCCGGCCCGCCGGACGGCGAGGAGCAGCACCGGATGCATCCGCGGGCTCGGTTCGGCCACCGCGAGTTGCTCGACGCCATCACCGAACTGATCGAGCCGGACCGGGACCGGCTCCGGCTGCCGCCGGCCGAGATCGCCCGGATCGCCCGGCTGCTCACCTTCGCAGCCAGCCACCCGAAGATCACCGACGGGGAGCCGATGAGCGCGCCGGCGATCGTCTCGGTGCTGCTGTACGGGGTGCTGGCCCCGGGCGAGCAGGCGGAGGACCGCCGGTGCTGAACCGAATCCTGCTGCGGTTCCTGCGCCCGTACCGGCCGGCATTGGCGATGGTGCTGCTGCTGCAACTGGTCGCGACGATCGCCGGGCTGTTCCTGCCCAGCCTGAACGCGGACATCATCGACCGGGGCGTGGCCCGCGGCGACACCGGATACGTGATCTCCATCGGCGGGGTGATGCTGGTGGTGACGCTGCTGCAGATCGGCTGTGCGGTCGGTGCGGTGTACTTCGGCGCCCGCACCGCGATGTCGTTCGGCCGGGACGTCCGATCGGCGATCTTCCACCAGGTCGGTACGTTCTCGGCCCGCGAGGTGAACTCCTTCGGCGCGCCGTCGCTGATCACCCGGAACACCAATGACGTGCAGCAACTGCAGATGCTGGTGCTGATGACCTGCACGATGATGGTGGCCGCGCCCATCATGTGTGTCGGCGGGGTGATCATGGCGATCCGTCAGAACGCCGAACTGTCGTTGCTGCTGGTGGTGGCGATACCGGTGCTGGTCGGCGTGATCGCGTTCGTCATCAGCCGGATGGTCGGCGGTTTCCGCCTGATGCAGAAGCGGATCGACGCGATCAACAAGGTGCTGCGGGAGCAGATCAGCGGCATCCGGGTGGTCCGGGCCTTCGTCCGGGAGCCGTACGAGGCCACCCGGTTCGACGCGGCCAACACCGAGCTGACCCAGGTCGCGCTGCGGCTCGGCCGGTTGCAGTCGCTGATGTTCCCGATCGTGATGCTGATCGTGAACTCGTCCTCGGTGGCGGTGCTCTGGTTCGGCGCCCGGCTGATCGACCAGGGCCGGATCGAGGTCGGCTCGTTGACCGCCTACCTCAGCTACCTGCTGCTGATCATGATGTCGGTGATGATGGCCACCTTCATGGTGATCATGGTGCCGCGCGCCGCGGTGTGCGCCGAGCGGATCGGCGAGGTGCTGCACACCGAGTCGTCGGTGCTGCCGCCCGCCGATCCGGTCACCTCCTTGCAGATACAGGGGAATCTGGAGTTTCGCGGCGTCCGGTTCGCCTATCCCGGAGCTACCGACCCGGTGCTGTGCGACCTCAGCTTCCGGTGCCGGCCGGGGGAACGGACCGCCATCATCGGCAGCACCGGGGCCGGCAAGTCCACGCTGATCGGGTTGGTGCCGCGGCTGTTCGACGTCACCGCCGGCGAGGTGCTGCTGGACGGGGTGGACGTCCGGTCGCTGGATCCGGATCTGCTCTGCGACGCGGTCGGGCTGGTGCCGCAGCGGGCGTACCTGTTCTCCGGCACGGTGGCCAGCAACCTGCGGTACGGCAACCCGGACGCCACCGACGCCGAGCTGTGGCAGGCGCTGGAGGTGGCGCAGGCCGAGGACTTCGTACGGGCGATGCCGGGCGGACTCGATGCGCCGATCGCCCAAGGCGGCACCAACGTCTCCGGCGGCCAGCGGCAACGGCTGGCGATTGCCCGGGCGTTGGTCCGCAAGCCGCGGATCTACCTGTTCGACGATGCATTCTCCGCCCTGGACCTGGGCACCGACGCCCGGTTGCGGGCGGCGCTGCGGCCGCTCACCGAGCAGGCCACCGTGCTCATCGTGGCCCAGCGAGTGTCCACCATCGTCGATGCCGATCAGATCCTGGTGCTCGACGACGGCCGGATCGTCGGCTGCGGCCGGCACAAGGAACTGCTGGCCAGCTGCCCCACCTATGCCGAGATCGTCCAGTCGCAGTTCACCGAGGCCGAGATCGAGGTGTCGGCATGAGTGAGCATCGAGCCACGCGCGGAGCGACTGCGACGATGATCGAGGTGTCGGCATGAGCGCGCCGGCCCGGCCACGGCCGCCGATGGCCCGGGGACCGTTCGGTGGCATCGGCCCGGCGGAGAAGGCGCTGAACTTCTGGCCGTCCGCCCGGCGGCTGCTGCGCGGACTGGCGCCGGAACGGGCCATCATGGCAGTGGTGTTCGCGCTGAGTGTGAGCACCGTGGTGCTGAACGCCTTCGGGCCACGGCTGCTCGGGCATGCCACGAACCTGATCTTCGACGGCCTGCTGGGCCGCCAGCTGCCGGCGGGCATGACCAAGCAGCAGGCGGTGGCGGCGGCCCGGGCCGGCGGCCACGACAAGCTTGCCGACCTCTACGCCAAGTCCGGGCTGGTGCCGGGTCACGGCATCGACTTCGGTGCACTCGGCCGGCTGCTGCTGGTGGTGCTGCTGCTCTACCTGACGTCCTCGCTGTGTGCCTGGCTGCTGGGCTTCCTGCTGACCGGTGCGGTGCAGCGGACCATGTACCGGCTGCGCGCGGACGTCGAGGCCAAGTTGTACCGGCTGCCGTTGGCCTACTTCGACGGCCAGCCGCGCGGTGAGGTGCTCAGCCGGGTCACCAACGACATCGACAACGTGACGCAAACCCTGCAGCAATCGATGAGCCAGATGCTGATCTCGCTGCTGACCGTGGTCGCGGTGCTGACCATGATGGTGCTGATCTCGCCGCTGCTGGCGATCATCGCGCTGGTCAGCGTGCCGGCCTCGATCGTGCTGACCGGCCTGATCGCCAAGCGGTCGCAGAAGCTGTTCGCGATCCAGTGGAAGGCCACCGGCGAGCTGAACGGGCAGATCGAGGAGGCATTCTCCGGCCATGCGCTGGTGAAGGTGTTCGGCCGGCAGCGTGAGGTGGAGGCGGCCTTCGCCCAGAAGAACGACGAACTGGCCGCGACCAGCTTCGGCGCCCAACTCGTCAGCGGCGTCATCGGCCCGGCGGTGATGTTCATCGGCAACCTGAACTACGTGGCGGTGGCGGTGGTGGGCGGCCTGCGGGTGGCCTCCGGGACGATGAGCCTGGGGGACGTACAGGCCTTCATCCAGTACTCCCGGCAGTTCACCCAGCCGCTCAGCCAGGTGGCTGCCATGGCCAACGTGCTGCAGTCCGGGATCGCATCGGCCGAGCGGGTGTTCGAGCTGCTGGACGCGCCCGAGCAGCTGCCCGAGCCGGCTCGGCCGGCGGCGATCACCGAGGCCCGGGGCAGGGTGGCGTTCGAGGACGTCTCGTTCTCCTACGACCCGCAGACGCCGCTGATCCAGGACCTGTCCTTCGTCGCGGCGCCGGGTCAGACGGTGGCCATCGTCGGCCCGACCGGGGCCGGCAAGACCACCCTGGTCAACCTGCTGGTCCGCTTCTTCGACCCGTGGTCGGGCCGCGTCACGGTGGACGGGCACGACGTGCGCGAGCTGAAGGTCAAGTCGCTCCGCCAGCAGGTCGCGATGGTGC
>DASUAC010000669.1:0-2261 GCA_035763985.1 Jatrophihabitans sp.
CCTCGTCGCACGCCAGGTTGGCCGCGATCAGCTCGTGCACGATGCCCGTGGTCCGGCCGTACTGGAACAGCGCCCGGCGCACCTGCTGCTCGGAGTAACCGAGTTCCTCCCGCAGATAACGGCAGAATCGCTGCAGGTAGCGCTCAAGCGCGGCCACGTCGAAGGAGTCCTCGCACGGCCGGCCGGCGGCCAGCGAGATCGCAGCCGGGTAGCGGTTGGCGATCTCGTTGAGCAGGTTCATCGAGTTCAGCGCCGGATCGTCCAGCGCGCCGAACAGCTCGTCCAGCGCCAGCACGCTGTTCGCCAACCCGGTCACGGCGCACCCCGGCGGCCGGTCCGCAGCTGCCCGGCCGCCGCCGCGGTCCGGCAACCGGCCAGGGTCAGGGTGTCGGTCAGCTCGGCGGCGAGCAGCTGCAGCGCCCGGCCGGCGCCGTCCGCGCCGCCGGCTGCCAACGCCCACAGCATCGGCCGGCCGAGCAGCACCGCGGTGGCACCGAGCGCGAGCGCGCGCAGCACGTCGGTGCCGCTGCGGATGCCGCTGTCCAGCAGCACCGGGCAGCGGCCGGCCACCTCGGCGACCACCGGGCCGAGCGCGTCCACGCTGGCCGGCGCGGCATCCAGCTGCCGGCCGCCGTGGTTGGACACCACCAGCCCGTCGGCACCCAGCTCGACCGCCTGCCGGGCATCGTCCGGATCCAGGATGCCCTTGACCAGCAACGGCAATCTCGTCCGGTCGCGGAGCCAGGCCAGATCCGCCCAGGTCAGCGACGGGCTGATCAGCCCGGTGGTGTGCGCGGCGATCGCCGACCGGCCGGGCAGCAGCCGGTGCGCGTCGGTGCCGGCCGGCTGCCCGTCGGGATGCAGGTTGGCGGCCACCACGTCCGGCGGCAGGTGGAAGGCGTTGCGCACGTCCCGCAGCCGGCGGCCCTGCATCGGCAGGTCGACGGTGACCACCAGCGCCCGGCAGCCGGCCTGCTCGGCGCGGCCGACCAGCTCCACCACCAGCTCCCGGTCACGCAGCCAGTACAGCTGGAACCACAGCTGGTCGGCGGCCTTGGCGACCTCCTCGATCGAGTAGCTGCTCAGCGTGCTGAGGATCATCGGCACCCCGGCCTGCGCGGTCGCATCGGCCATCGCCAGCTCGCCGTCCGGATGCAGCAGCCGCTGATAGGCCATCGGCGCCACCGCAACCGGCATCGCCAGGGTGCTGCCGTACAGCTCGATCCGCGGATCGGCCGGTTCGCCGGGCAGCACCCGCGGATACACCGTCACCGCGTCCAGCGCCGCCCGGTTGGCGGCCAGCGCGTTCTCCGTTCCGCTGCCACCGTCGAGGTAATCCCAGACGCCGAGCGGCAACAGGGCGCGGGCGCGCTCTGCGAAATCGGCCAGTGAGAGCGGCTCGAACTCCGCGTCCCCGGTCATCCGGCGAACCGTTCGGCGAGGAAGCCGGCGGCTTCGCGGATCGCCCGCTCGGCGTCGTCCAGCACCCCCGACATGGCGAAGAAGCCGTGCATCACCCCGTCGTAGCGGTGCTGCCGGACCGGCACGCCGGCCTCGGCCAGCCGGCCGGCGTACTGCTCGCCCTCGTCACGCAGCGGGTCGTACTCGGCGGTGATCACCAGCGCCGGCGGCAGCCCGGACAGGTCCGGCGCGAGCAGCGGCGAGGCGAGCGGGTCGGCGCCGTCGGCCGGCGAATTCAGGTAGTGCTGCCAGTACCAGGCCACCGAGTGCCGGTTGAACAGCGCCGGGTCGTCGAACTGCATGGACGAAGTGTCCGCGCGGTACAGGGTGTTCGGGTAGACCAGCAGTTGCCCGGCCAGCGCCGGCCCGCCGCGATCGCGTACCAGCAGGGTGACCGCGGCGGCGAGGTTGCCACCGGCGCTGTCGCCGCCCACCACCATCCGGGCCGGGTCCAGCTCCAGCTCGGCGGCGTGCTGGGCCAGCCAGCACACCGCCTCGTAGCAGTCGGTCACCGCGGCCGGGAACTTGTGCTCCGGAGCGAGCCGGTAGCCCACCGCCACGGTGAGGCAGCCGGCCAGGTTGGTCAGTCGCCGGCAGACCGCATCGCAGGTCTCGATCTGGCCCAGCGTCCAGCCGCCACCGAAGAAGTACACCAGCGCCGGCAGCGGCCCGGGTGCGTCCGGGCGGTACAACCGCAGCGGGATCTCCCCGCCACTACCGCTGAATTCTCGATCGACCACCTGGTGCACCGGCTCCGGATCGCCGGCTGCCGCCTGGATGTCGGCCAGGTCGGCGGCCCG
>DASUAC010000670.1:0-2711 GCA_035763985.1 Jatrophihabitans sp.
GCGGGGTTCGGGTCGCGGCTGGGTCATCTCGGCCAGCGGCTGCTGAACTGGCGCTCCAGATCGGCCAGCGCGGACGGGCTGAGGTCGTCCCGGTAGAGGTAGAGCGCCCATTCCCATCGCTCGTCCCGCCAGCGATGCCCCGGCCGGTCCCAGCCCAGTGCCCAGTCGTCGCGCGCATCGGCCGGCCGGCGCGCCAGCATGCCGGAATGCCGGCCACCGATGTCGCCGTGGAAGGAGCCGGTGTCCGGGTCGTACGAGTGCACCCAGACCGGAGACTCGTGTTCCAGCGGTGCCCGCTGCTCGGCGATCCACTTTTCACGGCGGCGGCGGTCGGCCACCTCTTCGGCTCGCCGATCCGCGCGCAGCTCGGCGGCCGATCGGCTTGGGCCGGTCCATTCGAACCAGTCCGGCGGCGGTGGCTCCCCGACCACGAACTCGGTCCACGCCGCCCAGCCGACGGACCGGCTCTGCAGGATCAGCCCGGTCTCGGCATCGACGACGAGCAGCAGCGGGTCCGGTCGCGCCGGGGGTGCCGCCAACGTCACCGACCACGCCGGGCGGCCCAGGAAACTGGCCGGCTCGATCGGGCTGACCGGCCGGATGGCGTCGTCACCGGCCAACTCGCGGGCACCCCGCCGGACCAGCAAGCCGGTGCCGCTGAGCAGGTATTCCACTGCGGCCGCCGGCGAACTGGCCGGGACCTCGTCGTTCTCGGTGAAGTCCCAGCAGTACTCAGCGCCGACGATCAGCTTCAGCGCGCCGTCGGAGTCGCAGATCCGGACCCGGTCACCGTCCCGCCACACCCGGATCGAGCCGGTCCCGTCCTCACCGGTCTGCACTCCGCCGCCGGCGACAACCGAACCCGGCCCCTTCAGAGGTATGACGCCGAAACGCTCGGGCGGCCAGTAGGAGGTGATGGCTCCCCGCACCGGGGGCTCCGGATCGGGCCCGTGCACCATCAGGGTGAGCAGCTGGGCCCACGAGATGCCGTCCCGGCCGGGGTCGCTCATAGCGGCTGCCGGTCCACCGCGTCCCGGAGCGCGCTGAACGAGGCGATCAGTGCCCGGCGCTCGGCGGCCAGCAGCGGATCGGCGAGGTCCTTGCCGCCGCGCACCCAGGCATCGGAGAGGTCCATCGCCTCGGCCCGCAGCCGGGCGGCCGGCAGCATGGTGCCGGCCGGCACCGCATAGACCTCGCAGTACAGCGCATCCAGCGCCCCGACCAGCTCGTCCAGGGTGACCGTGCCGTGCTGGCGGGACCGGTGCACCCGCCACCACTCGACCTCCAGCTCGGCTGCCCGGACCGGGTCCAGCGGGCCCCAGCCGGAGTCCAGCAGCAGCTGGTAGAACCGCCGCATGCAGGCCCGGGCCGCTGCCGGGTCGTTGTCCGGGTACGGCGCCCAGGCGCGGTTGGCCTGCAGCACGTTCCAGGCGCCGCGTACCGTCCGGAGCCGGTCCATGCCGAAGCCGGCCGACACCATGGCCAGCGCCGCGCGCAGGAAGGTGGACCACTCCCGCCGGTAGTAGGCAGCCCAGGCGGCGCACTCGGCCCGGCCGACCGCGACCGGGTCGAACGGCCGTCGTACCGCAGAAGTCTTCATCTCCCCCTCCGTGCGGTCCATGATGGCTCACATCGGGGGACGGGGAGGGCGACATGGCGCAATCCGATGGGACGCAGTCGGACGAGGCACCGGTCGACGACACGCAGACCGACGGGACGCAGGCCGAGGAGCCGCAGGCCGACCGGACGCAGACCGACCGGACGCGGTCCGGGGTGGTGGCCGAGGTGGCCGCCCGGATGCAGGACCGGCTGGACCTGCTGCCGCCCGAGCTGGCGCACTGGGCGGCGTTCCTCGGCACCTACCTGCGAACCACCCTGGCGGTCGGCAAAGCGGTGGACGAAGGTTCGTTCGAGGATCCGGACTGGGTGGGGCGCTGGGACGCCGGCTTCGCCGAGCTCTATCTGGACGCGCACGATGCGGAGCTGGCCGGCGGCGCGGCGGTGCCGCGACCCTGGCGGCTGGCGTTCCACGCGCCCGCCCAACTGCCCGCGCTGCGGCATGTGCTGCTCGGCATCAACGCGCACGTCAACTACGACCTGCCGCAGGCGCTGCTGGCGGTGATCAGCCCGGACGAGTTCACCGACCCGGTGTTGCTGGCCCGGCGCCAGCGCGATCACGAACGCATCGACGCGGTGCTGGCCGGCCGGGTCGGCGCCGAGGACGACCGGCTCAGCGCCGGGCAGACGTTGCAGGACCGGCTGCTCCGTCCGCTGAATCGGCTGTCCTCCAAGCGATTCCTGCGCGAGGCCCGGCAGAAGGTGTGGCACAACGTGCTGGAGTTGAACGCCGCCCGGCTGGTCGGCGAGGAGGCCTACGACCGGCGGCTGGCCGAGGTGGAGGTGCTCAGCGCCGCCCGGATCGCGGATCTGCTGGCGCCGGGCCAGGTGCTGCTGCGGCTGGCGGTGGCCGGCTTCGGAGTGGTGCTGCCGCCGGCCTGAACCTGACTAAGGCCGGACCTGATCGGCCTTACCGCACCGACCGGATCTCCCTTACCCCCACGGCCGGATCTCCCTTAACCACGGCCGGATCGGGGCTGCACCGGCGCGACGGAGCTGCTCGTCGGTCCGGGCCACAAGCCGCCGGCTGGCTGCCGCCTGAGCAGCATCGACAGCCGCCCCGGCCCCGGGTGCTCAGCGAATGCCCACCGTGC
>DASUAC010000671.1:0-2404 GCA_035763985.1 Jatrophihabitans sp.
GCCGCTGCGGGTGGAAGGTCTCGCCACGCTCCAGCATCGCCACCGACTCGGCGATCCGGCGCGCCCGGGTCTCGGGCCGCTTGGCCTGGCCCACCCGGTAGCTGATGGCGTACCGGTTCTGCGAGGTCAGCACGTCCCACATGGCCTGGGCGGCCGGGCTGCCGGCCAGCGCCGCGGCCAGGTCGTCCGGCAGTTCGTTGGCCGCCGGGCCGGCGTAGGCGGCCTGCCAACGACCGTCCGTCTTGGCCGCGTCCACCGCCGCCTGACCGGCCGGCGTCAGCTTTCCCTCGGCCGCCAGCCGAGCGATGTGCTCGACATTGCGTCTGGACCAGGCACTCTTCGGCCGCCGTGGGGTGAACCGCTGCCGGGAGGTCTCGGCGTCCCGCCGGCCGACCTGGCCGTCGATCCAGCCGAAGCACAGCGCCTCGTCGAGCGCCGCGGCGTAGTCGAGCTCGGTGACCCGGCCGCCCTTCTTGGTCAATACCAGCCAGACGCCGGGCGAGCTCGCATGGTTGTCGGCCAGCCAGGCCCGCCAGGCAGCCGCGTCCGGCACCAGCAGTTCGGGTAGGTCAACGGCCACTGCGTCCCTTTTCGGCACTCGGAGCGACATTGTCCGATCGCGGCGGTATGCTCTCGCCGTTCCACGACCTTATCGGTGTCAGGGAATCGGGGGGATTCTCGTGTCCGTTGCGCGTCGGTGGCTGGCCCAGCTGACGATTGCCAGCACGGTGGCCGGCCTGCTGGTCGGCTCGGCGGGAACTGCGCAGGCAAGCGCCGCGCAGGGGACCACGAAGGCAGGCACGACCTCCGCACCGCACGTCGGCGGTTATCCGCTGGCTGCCGGCGGCAGCTTCGTCCCGCTGCCGCAGCGACGGATCCTGGACAGCCGCACCGCGCGCCCAGCCAGCAGCTACCTCGTGGACGTGAGCCCGTACGCGCCACCGGGCAGCATGGCGGCGACCGTCGACATCACCGTGCTGGCGCCGGCCCGTTCGGGTTACCTGCTCAGCGTCCCCGACCCCGGCTTCCAGCAGTCACCGGCTGCCACCCTGACCTTCCAGGCGCACCGCACCGTCACCGGCATGGCCGTCGCCACGCTCACCTCCCGCGACACCTTCATGCTGCAGCTGTCCAGCCCCGCGCAGGTACTGGTCGAGCTGACCGGGTACTTCACCTCCCGGGCGACCACCACCGCAACCGGCAGCTACCACGCCGTGGCACCGCACCGAATCGCCGACAGCCGATCCCGGGTGGGGTTGCAGCCGATCGGCCCGGGCGGGACGCAACCGGTCACGGTGGTCGGAGGTTCGGTACCGGCCGGCGTCACCGCGGTCATGGTGAACCTGGTGGAAGTGGGGGCCACCGCCGGTGGCTACCTGACCGCCTACCCGTACGGACAGCCGCAGCCGCACGTCGCCTCGATCAGCTTCGGCCGCGGCAAGATCGTTGCCGTACGAGCGATCGTCGCGGTGCAGGACGGCAGGATCGCGGTGTTCAACGCCGCCGGCACGACCCAGCTGGTCGTCGAGATCGTGGGGTACTTCGCCGGCACGGACGGCAGCCTCTATCACGCGATAGTCGACCAGCAGCGTTCGCCGACGGATCGGGTCGCCGACACCCGGGTGGCCAGTTCCCCCGACCAGAGCCTGCACAACGGCGTGCTCAGCATCGACGAGACGCTGCTCGACATCGCGACCCACGACGTGCCGAGCTTCACCTCCACCATTGCCGTCACCAGCGTGCTGGCCACCGTGAGCGCCGTCTCGCCGCGCGGGTACGGCGGTGTCGCGGCCTACTCGACCGGCACCCCGCGGCCCGCCGTGTCCGACCTGGTCTACACCGCGGACGGCCCGGTCACCAACCTGATTTCCCCTGCGGTTACCAACCGGATCGGCTTCACCGTGCGGCTCACCGGGGCGGCGACCGCGGTGGTGGTCGACCTCGTCGGCTACTTCGTCTCGCCACGGGCGCCAACGGTCGGTGGCACCTGGGCCTGGGGTGACAACGTCGTCACTGCCGCGCATCCCTACACCAGCCTCGCAACGGCGCCGGAAGCCACCGACCTCGGTCCGGCCATCGGTTACGGCTCCGGCGGCGAGGAATCCATGTTCCTGATCCGCCCGGACCACACCGTGTGGTCGTGGGGATACGGCTCGCTGGCCAACGGAGCGAACCCGGACCTGTACGACATCACCCCCCGTCAGATACCTGGGCTGACCGGAATCCAGCAGGTGGCGACCGCCCCCGGTCTCGGCCAGCCGAACGTTGGCACCTCGGAGACCGGTTACGCGTTGCGCGACGACGGGGTGGTCTTCTCCTGGGGCCAGAACGACTACGGCCAGCTCGGCGACGGCGACACCACCTTCCGGGCCACGCCGGCGGCGGTGCCCGGACTGGCCGGTGT
>DASUAC010000672.1:0-2869 GCA_035763985.1 Jatrophihabitans sp.
TAGCTGTCGTGACCTGACAGGTTGTTGATCAGGCGGTGAGTCGGCTGATGGGTGGTCGGCCGCCGAGGGCGGAGTGGCCGCGTCGAGTGTTGTAGTGGTTGAGGAATCGGTCAAGGCCGCGGCGGCGGGAGTTGTTGGAGGTCCAGGCGCGGGCGTAGGCCCATTCGGTGAGCAGGGTGCGGTTGAAGCGTTCTGCTTTGCCGTTGGTCCAGGGGCAGCCGGGTTTGGTGAAGCGGCGTTTGAGCTGCCAGGCGGTGCAGACCCAGCCCCAGTCGCTGCCGTGTCGATAGACCAGGGCGTTGTCGGTGAGCACCCGGCGGACGGTGATGCCGTGGCCGGCGAACCAGGCCAGGGCGCGGTGCAGGAATTCGGCGCAGGTCGCGTCGCGTTCGTCGGGCAGCATCTCGGAGTAGGCCAGGCGGGTGTGGTCATCGATCGCGGTGTGGACGTAGTCGTAGCCGATCTTGACCCGCTTGTGCTTGTGCGCGACGGTCGCTTCGCGGCCCAAGGCTCGCCACCCGCCCCCTGCCGGGATACGGCCGAGTTTCTTGACATCGACATGGATCATCGCGCCGGGCCGGTCATGCTCGTAGCGGATGCCCGAGTGCCGGGCCGAACGCAGCGGCTGACCGGTGATCGGGTCGATCGCTGCCAGGGGCGGCACCCGGTGCCGTGCCAGGATCCGGCCCACTGTCGAGGGGTTCAGGCCCAGCTCGGCGCCCAGCACGACCGCGCCCCGCCTGCGGCGCCGACGTGCGGCCAGCACCCGCTGCTCAACCCTCGCCGGCGTCCGGGCAGGCATCCGCTGCGGCCGTGAGGACCGGTCGGCCAGACCGGCCTCACCAGCCTCGGCGTGCCGGCGCAGCCATTTGTAGACAGTCGCCCGCGAGATCCCGAGTTGCTCGGCCACCTGCGCGGGCGGCCACCCGGCAGCGACACGCTCGACGATCAGCCGGCGAGCGAACAGATTGGTACGGGCGTTAGCGTGAGCCAAGAGGACCTCCTCGGAGCGATGCCTAGACACATCCACTCCGTCAGGAGGTCCTCCCACTTTCAACCAGGCGCGCCGTCAACAACCTCACGGGTTACGACAGCTAGCCGGCCAGCAGCACGCCGAGGAACAGCGCGAGCAACGCGGACAGCCCGGTCAGCGCGCCGAACACCGCCAGCGCCGTCCGGTTGCGGGCGCGCGCGTGGGCCCACGCCGCGACGCCGGAGATCACCACCACGACCAGCTTGACGACCAGCGTGGTCCGGTACCGGCCGTGCAGCTGGTCGTGCTCGGCGGCGACGTTCCAGATCCCGGTCAGCACCAGCACCGCGAAGGCAGGCCAGGCGATCCGGTTGAACGCCCTGGCGGCTCGTCCGGGCACCTCGGTGCCGGCCGAGCGCAGCGCCGGCACCAGCGCGGCCAGGGTCAGCTGACCGCCGACCCAGACGGTCGCGGCCAGCACGTGCAGGAACAGCCGCACGCTGTCCCAACCGACTCCGAGCACGGCTTCCGACTCTAGGGGAGATGGCCGAAGGGTGTGCAACCGCCGGTAAACGGTGCTTGGCTAGAAAGAGTGTTCCGACGTGGATCGACACCGTCCACCGGCCAGCAGCAATACGCCGACCGCACCGAGGCCGGCGGGGTGCTGGCGCACACCCTGATCGAGCAGTTGACCGGCCGGCTGGACCTCGACCGGCCGGTGGTGCTCGGCCTGCCACGCGGCGGGATCCCGGTGGCCGCGCCGGTGGCGGCAGCGCTCGATGCGCCGCTGGACGTGCTGCTGGTCCGCAAGGTGGGCCTGCCCGAGCAGCCGGAGCTGGCGATGGGTGCGGTGGCGGCGATCGGCGACCGGATCGCGGTGGTCCGCAACGAGCCGGTGCTGCGCGAGCGCCGGGTGCCGCCGGCGGAGTTCGCGGACGCCTGCCGGGAGGAACTGGCCACCCTGCGCGAACGCGCGGTGCGTTACCGCGGCGACCGGCCGCCACTGCAGCTGGCCGGCCGGCTGGTGATCGTGGTCGACGACGGGCTGGCCACCGGCGCCACCATGCGAGCCGCACTGGGCGCGCTGCACGCGGGCGGGATCGAGCGGATCGTGCTGGCGGTGCCGATCGGCTCGCCGCGCACCTGCCGGGAACTGGCCGCTCAGGCCACCGCGTTGGTCTGCCCGTGGCAGCCGGCGAACTTGCAGTCGGTCAGCCAGGGCTACCGGCGTTTCGGCCAGACCAGCGACGAGGAGGTGGTCCGGCTCCTCAGCGAAACCCGCTGACGGCGATACTGACCCGGTGACCGCCACCCTGCTGACCGGTATCGGACTGCTGGCCACCCAGGACGACGAGTTCGGCGAGCTGACCGACGCCGCGCTGCTGATCGACGGCGAGCGGATCGGCTGGCTCGGCCCGGCCCGGCAGGCGCCGGCCGCCGATCGCCGGGTGGAACTGGCCGGACGCTGCGTGCTGCCCGGCTTCGTCGACTCACACGCGCACCTGGTCTTCGCCGGTGACCGGGCCGCCGAGTTCGCCGCCCGGATGACCGGACAGCCTTATACCGCCGGGGGAATCCAGTCCACGGTGACCGCCACCCGAGCCGCCGGTGACGAGCGGTTGCGGACTAACCTGACCCGGCTGGCCGCCGAGCTACGGGCCGGCGGGGTGACCACCTTCGAATGCAAGTCCGGGTACGGGCTGGACGTCGAGACCGAGCGACGCTCGGTGGCGCTGGCCGCCGAGCAGACGCCCGAGGTGACCTTCCTCGGTGCCCACGTGGTGCCGGCGGGGGTTGACCGTACGGGCTACCTGGAGCTGGTGTGCGGGCCAATGCTGCAGGCCTGCGCGCCGTACTGCCGGTGGGTGGACGTGTTCTGCGAGCAGGGTGCCTTCG
>DASUAC010000673.1:0-2352 GCA_035763985.1 Jatrophihabitans sp.
ACCCGGTCGGCCAGCTGCTGGGCCGCGTCGCCGCCGCGCAGCCGCAGGCCGATTCGAACGGCCAGCTGTTCGGTGCCGGCCGGGGTGCCGCTCAACCGGTCCGGGCTGGCCCAGCTCGGCGTGGCACCGGCGACCGCGACCCGGGCTGGCGGGGCGGCGGCCGCGGCGGTGCCCTGCAGCAGCGGAACGAGCAGCGCTCCGGCGCCGAGCAGCACCAAGCCGCGCTTGGCGTGTCTGTTACTTATCAAGAAATCCCCCAGGATGCGAACGCACCGGTCGACTTAACCCGGTGCAAAGATGTGACGTAGCGGGCTTACCAGAAACAAACAGCTCGGGTCAATGCCCACGAATATGGGTTGACAGCTTTCGGCCGGTGTCGTCCCGGCCGGAGCTGCGGTGTAGTAAGGGATCGACGGCCGACCGGTGTCGAGCAATGGTCGAGGTCGGCCGGCGAGGAGGTGCAAGATGCAGTACCGGTTGCTCGGACCCAGCGGAACCGTGGTGTCGAACCTGGCACTGGGCACCATGACCTTCGGCACCGAGACCGACGAGGCGACCTCCCAGGCCCAGCTGCACCGGTTCGTCGACGCTGGCGGCAACCTAGTGGACACCGCCAACGTCTACAGCGGCGGGGTCAGCGAGGAGATCATCGGCAACTGGCTGGCGGCCAACGCCGGGATGCGCAGCCGGATCGTGCTGGCCAGCAAGGGCCGGTTCCCGCTGCGGGACGGGGTGAACGATGTCGGGCTGTCCCGCCGGCATCTCAGGCTGGCGCTGGACGCCTCGCTGCGCCGGCTGCAGACCGAGTGGATCGACCTGTACCAACTGCACGCGCACGACCCGCTGACCCCGATCGAGGAGACGCTGCGGTTCCTGGACGACGCGATCAGCGCCGGCAAGATCTGCTACGCCGGACTGTCCAACTTCACCGGCTGGCAGCTGCAGCAGGCGGTGGAGGTGGCCCGCCGTAACGGCTGGGCGGCGCCGGTCGCCCTGCAGCCGCAATACAACCTGCTGGTACGCGAGGTCGAGTGGGAGATCGTGCCGGCCGCGATGGCCAACGGCCTCGGGCTGCTGCCGTGGTCGCCGCGCGGTGGCGGCTGGCTGACCGGCAAGTACCGCCGGGAGGAGCGACCGTCCGGTGCGACCAGGCTGGGCGAGAACCCGGACCGGGGGGTCGAGGCCTACGACCGCCGATCCGGCCGGGAGCGCACCTGGGACGTGGTGGAGGCGGTCCGCACGGTGGCCGAGCAGAGCGGCGCGAGCCTGGCCCAGGTCGCGCTGGCCTGGCTGTCGGACCGGCCCGGCGTCACCTCGGTGATCCTCGGCGCGCGCACCATCGAGCAGCTCGAGGACAACCTGCTCGCCGCCGACCTGCGGCTGTCCGCCGAGCACACCAGGCTGCTGGACCAGGCCAGCGACCCGGAGCCACCCGACTATCCGTACGGCGAACTCGGGGTGCAGCAACGCTCTCGCAAGCTCGCCGGCGGCCGGTAGGTCTTCGCCGCAGGCTGCCGGGTCTTCGCCGCAGTCTGCGCTCTGGTCTGCACAGCGCGAAGCTCTTGGCTCGACCCCAGAGCTCTTCGGTCGCGGAGGTGCGGGTTCAGCCCCGGAGGGCGGCCGGCAGATCCGGCAATTTGGATAGTGTTCAGCCTGCTTGCTCAGCGACTGGACAGCCAGGTTCGAGCCGGGTGAGAGAATCGGTTGGGCCGGCTTGCCGGTCTCGGGAGGGTTCGCATAGTGGCCGAGTGCAAGCGCCTTGAAAGCGCTCGACAGGAGACTGTCCGTGGGTTCAAATCCCACACCCTCCGCACCGTTCCCGTCGGCGTACCGATCGCAATCGCGGGGCTGCCTCAACGAAAGCTGGTCTGGGCTGCGACCACAACGCCCACATTTGGTGCGGCTAACTGCATACTGACATGCAATGCCGTGCGCCGGAGCCTCCGAAGTATGTAGCCAGATTGAACCGGTCTCCTGCGCCGAGGCGGGAATGCTTACGCGATGTAGTCCAACGGTACCATTTTCCCTCAGCAGTGGTACCGTAACGGCATGAGCACCAACCTGCGCCTCAGCGAGGAGCTGGCTAGTGCTTTGCGGGAGGAGGCCGCCCGGCGAGGCAAATCTCAACAGGAGATCGTGCGCGAGGCGATCGTCAAGGAACTTGGGCTGGCCTCAGACCTGACCGACATGGAACGCGCGGTAAGAGCCGGAACCGTCGAGGCGCCCGAGCCCTTTCATGACGACGAGCCGACCCTGACGCTGCCGCGCGGCACGAGCTCGTTGGACCTGCTCGATCGCGAGGATCGTTGACCGACCTCTACGTGGACACCAGTGGGCTGCTCAAGCGCATCT
>DASUAC010000674.1:0-7599 GCA_035763985.1 Jatrophihabitans sp.
CCGGCGGATTGATCGCCGGCAGCGCCGTCGCGGGCACGTCGCTGCAGCCGGCGCTGCGGGTGATCGGGGTGGAACCGACGGCCGGCGACGACACCCGGCAGTCGCTGCTGGCCGGCCGGCGGGTGCGCATCGACGTGCCGCGCACCATCGCCGACGGCCAGGCGGTCGACCTGCCGGGCGAACTCACCTTCGCGATCAACCAGCGGCTGGTCGAGGAGATCGTGCTGGTCAGCGATCAGGAGATCGTCGAGGCGATGCGGTTCGCGCTGGACCGGCTGAAGCTGGTCATCGAACCCAGCGGCGCCAGCCCGCTCGCCGCGCTGCTCTGCGGCCGGGTGCCGGCCGGCCGGGTCGGCGTGATCGTCAGCGGCGGCAACATCGACCACCGGCAGCTGGCCGAACTGCTGGGCTAGTCGCTGGTCCGGCTCAGAGCGCGGGCAGTCCGGCTGCAGACCGGCTCAGAGCGCGGGCAGACCGGGCTCAGAGCGCGGGCAGAATCCTGCCGGTCACCTCGGCGATGCCGACCCGGCTGCCGTCCGGTCCGGGCGCGGTGGCGGTGATGGTCACCTCGTCGCCGTCCTCGAGGAACGTCCGGACCGAGCCGTCGCTGAGCGTGATCGGCTCCGCGCCGCCCCAGCACAGTTCCAGCAGGCTGCCCCGCTGGTCCGGCTCCGGGCCGCTGACCGTCCCGGACGCGAACAGGTCGCCGGTACGCAGCGTGGCGCCGTTGACGGTCAGGTGGGCGAGCATCTGCGCCGGCGTCCAGTACATGCCGGCGTACGGCGGCCGGGAGATCAGCTCGCCGTTCAGCCGGACCTCCAGTCGCAGGTCGAGGTTCCACGCCGCGCCGCTGTCGTCCAGGTAGGGCAGCGGCGCCGGATCCCGCGGCACGGGTGGGATCCGGGCGTCCTGCAGCGCGGCCAGCGGAGTGATCCAGGCCGACACCGAGGTGGCGAAGGACTTGCCGAGGAACGGCCCGAGCGGCACGTACTCCCAGGCCTGGATGTCCCGGGCCGACCAGTCGTTGAGCAGCACCAGGCCGAACACGTGCCGGTCGAAGTCGGCCACCGGCACCGGCTGGTCGGCACCCGGGCCCACCACGAAACCGACCTCGGCCTCGATGTCCAGCCGCAGGCTGCGGCCGAACTCCACCGCGTCGCCCACCTTGCGCTGGCCGTTCGGCCGGCGCACGCCGGTGCCGGACACCACCACCGTGCCGGCCCGGCCGTGGTAGCCGATCGGCAGGTGCTTCCAGTTCGGTGTCAACGGCGGCTGGCCCGGACGGAAGATCCGGCCGACGTTGCTCGCGTGATGTTCGGAGGCATAGAAGTCGACATAGTCGGCCACCGTGAACGGCAGCAGTGACCGGCTTCCGGCCAGCGGCAGCAGCAGCGGCTCGATGCGGTCGCGGTATTGCGTTCGGGTGAACCAGCTGGTGAGCGCCGAGCGCACCGCCTGCCAGGCGGCCGGCCCGGCTGCCAGGAACGCATCCAGCGAGCCACCGGTGAACAGTCCTGCCTGCTCGGGCAGCAGCAGCTCGGTGGCGGCGCGCAGCGGCAGCGCCGAGCCGGCGATCCGGACCGCCGGTTGCGGCCCGTCCTGGGTGTCCAGCACCCCGTACGGCAGGGTCTGCACCCCGAACGGCTCGTCGGCTGCCAGCTGCAGCCAGCTCTGGTCGGCCACCCTCGCTCCTTCTCTGACGGGTCGGGTCTGCTCGCCCGTGAGACCGCCTGCGACGCTATCGAACCGGCGCCCGCGCGACCGACCCGGGCAGCGAGCTGAGCTTGCCGGTCACGTCCGGCTCCGGACTGGGCTGTGGATCTCCGACGGTGCCGCCGACGTACAGCCAGCCCAGCAGCTGCTCGTGCTCGGCCAGCCCGAGCAGCTCGCGTACCGGCGCCAGCTCGACTCCCGGTCCGGTACGCCACATGGCGGTGTAACCGGCGTCGTAGAGCACCAGCTGCAGGGTGGCCGTCAGCGCGCCGATGGCGGCGATCTGCTCCCAGCGCGGCACCTTCGGATGCTCCACCGGGGTGGCGATGATGCTGACCAGCAGCGGCGCGCGCAGCGCCTTGCCGGCGGTCTTGGCGGCCGCCGGGGTTCCCGGCACGTCGCCGTAGCCGGCCACCAGCGCCTCGCCCAGCCGTAGCCGGTCGTCGCCGCGCAGCGTGACCAGCCGCCAGGCGCGCAGTCCGGCGTGGTCGGGACTGTGCGCGGCCAGCCGCAGGCAATCGGCCAGCTCGGCGTCGCTCGGTGCTTCGTCGGTGATCGGCGCCGCACTGCGCCGGGCGCGAACAACGGTGGCAAGCTCCATGAACCGCGGTGATCCCTCCTGGTCTGCGGACCTGTCCGCAGGCGTCTGCGGCTCCAGCCTAGGCCCGAGGGGGAGCCCACTACGCTGGACGGGTGACCGGATCGGAGCTGCCCAGCGGGCCCCCGCAGTTGGCCGGCGCAGGCGCGGACATCTTCCGGCACGTGCTCGGGCATTACCCGACCGGGGTCGCGGTGATCACCGCGCAGACGCCGGACGGCCCGCTCGGCATGTCGATGAACTCGTTCACCTCGCTGTCGCTGCAGCCACCGCTGGTGCTGTTCTGCCCGGCGGAGGCCTCCCTGACCTGGCCGCGGCTGCGGCAGGCCGGCCGGATCGCGATCAACGTGCTGTCCGCCGGGCAGGAGTCGGTCAGCCGTTCCTTCGCGGCGCGCATCGACGACCGGTTCGCCGGACTGGCCTGGTCGGCGGGGGAGAACGGCGCTCCGCTGCTGGACGACGCGCTGGGCTGGCTGGAATGCACCGTGCACGCGGAGTACCCCGGCGGCGATCACCTGGTCGTGATCGCCGCCATCGACCGGATGGGCGTGCACCGGCAGATCGCGGATCCGCTGGTGTTCTTCAAGGGTGCCTACTACGCCGGCATCACCGCCGCCGTCGAAGCCGAGTAGCCGGCGGCATGCCGCACAATCGCCGGCGATGCCTAGGCCGATTGCGGCTGAAGAACGCTGGCCGTTTCAACGCGGAGTCATTGTCACTGGACAGGTTGCTGAGCTGCCCGGTTAGCGATCAGGTCAGCGAGCGTTCGCATCCGCCGGTCGACGTCGGTTGGGCCGCCGTCGAGGCTCAGAGAATAGCTGTGCAGCCGGGTACCTCGGCTGCCGACCACGATCTCCCGGGGCATTGTCTCCTGACCGGCCGCGTAGATGAGCAGGCCCTCGTCCAGCTCCAGCGCCGCGGTATAAGCGAGCAGCTGGTAGTAGTCGGTGTCCCGGCCGAGACCGGTTGCGGTGACCTTATACTTGGTGTCCGCGACATACCGCAGACGTCCGGACGGTGCCGAGAACATCAGATCGGGCCGTATCCGCGCGACACCCGCCCGGTCGAAGGCATGTGAACGCTGCCCATCGACCCGCAGCCGACCTGTCAACAGCCGGCGCAGCCGGACGGCCACGAAGGACTCGAAGACCACGTTCATGTCGACGGTGAAAGCAGAAACGGCGGTGGATCCTGCACGGGTGTCGACCGATGCATGTCGTAGTACGAGCGTGGCGAGCGCATCGATCGGCCGGTAGTGCTCGTCGAGCCGGCTGAACCGTGACGGCAGCACGAGATCGGCCGCCGTCGGGTCGCCGACCTGGTCGAAGGCGGCCAGCAGCCGGCGTAGCCGGTGCGCCGTCGTTGCTACCACGCCGGGCAGGCGCAGCAGTCGCAGGACGGCGCCTCGCACCCGCCGGTTCAGCCGGGTGTCGGCCACGTAATCGTCGTACCTGCAGGGAATCGGCAGGGCAATGCCGCCTCGGCGCAGTTGCCGCGCGACATCGATCCGGCCGCGGACGGCGGACAGTTCCTCCTCTTCTAGGTGGTATCCATGGACCACGCCTCGACCGACCAGCCGTTCGAGCTGCCTGGCGAAAAGGGTGGCCACGGCAGGCGCCAGGTCCTGCGAGTCCAGCAAACGCGAATCGGCGGCATCAAGCCGGAGCGCCACGCCATCGGGCTCCAATAGGTAGAGCACAGTGGACGTCTCGACCTTGGGCCGGATGATCACGGTGATGCCCGGGGTGGTGATCGAGCCGATGTGCGACCCGGCCTTGATCCGAAAGGCCCCCTCATTGACCGGGCTGACCGTCAACCGGTCCAGCGCGGCCAGCCGGAGTCTGCGTTCGACGGCGGCGCCGAGCATGACCTCGCGTTCGTCGTACTCGGACAGTTCTACGACCGTGGGCGTCATTCCCGGATGCTCGACGGTACGGGCTCCGCGGTCACGCCGAGATGTTCGGCGAAGCGTTCCCGCACGGCCTGCCACTGCCAGCGGACGATCTCCTCGTCCCGACCCCACAGCTGTTCCTCGATGAGCGGGAAGACGTTGTAATCCCAGATCCGGCGCAATGCCTCGTCGGTCAGGTCGGTTTGCATGAAATGGCTCGGCCCGATGAGCAGATGTCGACCGACCTGCTCTATCAACTCCTGGTTCACCGCGTCGAGGAAGCGCGCGATACCCATCCGGCCACCCTTGGCGGTGAGCCAGCGTTGCAGCAGGCCACGCATCGGCCCTTCGTGCGGGAAGAACGGCACAAAGTGGAACCGTCTGCGTAGCGCCGCATCGACCACCGCCACCGATCGGTCGGCGGTGTTCATGGTGCCGATGATGAGTAGGTTGGTCGGCAGTTTGAACGGTACGTCCGGTCGATGTGTCAGGTAGGCCTGGGCGTCGCGGTACTCCAGCATGAACAGCAGTTCGCCGAGCACCTTAGGAAGGTTGGCCCGGTTGATCTCGTCGATCACCAGAACGTGGTTGGCCAACGGGTCGGCACGTGCGGCCTCCGCGGCACGGATCAGCGGCCCTTCGACCAGCTCATAACCGAGATTGCCGTCGACCAGCAGACGTGGCCGCAGGCCTTCGATGAAGTCCTCGTAGGAAAGCGCCGGATGGAATTGGACAACCCGCACCCGCGCGGCCTCGTCTTCGGCTAGAGCCAGTGCCAGCCGACGGGCCAGATAGGTCTTGCCGGTGCCCGGCGGTCCGTACAGGATGACCTGTTTCTTGTCGGCGAGGAGTTGTTCAATCTCTTCCAGGAAGGCCCGGTCCACGAACAGCTCGGCCGCCGCCTCCGCGAGATGGTCCACCGAGGTGGCAACCGGTTCGGAGTCTGCGACCTCGGGTACTTCGGGAGCTGCTGGGGCGACGCCTCGATAGCTCAGCAACTGTGACCATTCCTCGGCCGACCAGTGGGCCGGCTTATCCTGTAACGACGTGATCGTCCAGAGCACGCCCTGCGCGTCGAGCAGATCCATCAGCGGTTGCGGCCAATTCCGGGTAGCGAACAGCAGTTCCTCGAACAGGGCCAACGCCCGGGCATACACCTGAGTGGCGCTGAGGTCTCGATCCAGCGGCCAACCGGCCAGCTGCCATGCCTCGCGGAGCGGAGTGATCTTGGTAGCCGGCAATTGCTCGGCATCGCGGGCCATCAGCAGGAAGCTGGCAATATTGAGCCGAACCCCAGGCGCCTGCCCGAGCGCGTCGGTTGGCAGCAACCCTAGGAAGTCCGCCATGGCCGCGAGCGGCTCGGCCTCAGCCGCCCACAGCCGGGCGAATGAATGGCTAGCCTCGGCCGGATGTGCCTCGAGCCAGTCCAGCAGCGGACCGTGATCCTGCCACCGGGTCAGGTTGTTGCCTTTGTCGGCCAGTACCGGCCGCAACCCGGCGAGCCAGGATGGGTCCTCGGCCAGTAGCCGAGTGCGGACCTCCGAGAGCCGGGCCGCCAGATTGACCTTGTATGGTCGTTCCCCCGTGCGCACGGCATCGTCTTCATGGATGCGGCGCACCCAGCCGAGCAACGCGGTCCACTTCTTGCGGTTGCGTTGCCAGCGGTGGACCATCGGATCGCTGTACCAGTCCAGCTCCGGTCCACCCAACTTCGCCCGCAGTTCGAGTAGCTGTTGATCGAGATCGGCGATGTCGTCGGCGGCGTCGGCGAACCGCTGCAGGATGAGCCGCTTGTGCTGGGGCGAGACGATCGCTTCGAAGGTGTCGGGAAAGGTCAGGTGCAACAACGCCAACCGGGCGCTTTCGGTACCGTCGTCGGTCATCCGATCGGTCAGGTCGCGCATCGCCCAGGGATCCTGCCGGAGCCTGTACCGCTCCTCGGCCGGCAACGTCAGCCAGGTACGGCAAAACTGGACCAGCCAGGTCAGCTGCAGATCCCGGCGCGTCAATGCCCACTGCCCCGGGTGGACGATGCCGAGTTCCATCACCTCACGCACCGAGTCGGGAACCTCCGGCGGCTGGTTGAGCCAGGACAGCACGGTCTCGACGACCTTGAGCTTGCTGGTGGCAGACATCGCGCCGACCCAGAAGATCAGGAAGTGCTCGATGAGCAGCTCCGCCATCAATTGTTTCGCCTCAGCGCTGGTGCCCTCGAGTTGCAATCGCAGCTTTTCCAGGAACGAGCGACCCGCCGTCGTATCCGGTTGCTCGACGAAGCTGCGTTGCAGTTCGTCAAGATGTTCCACCCGCCAGATCGGCGCCCCTGGAGTTAACAACGAATCGTTGTGTTCGAGCACTTCGACAAACCAGTGTCGTTGGAAGGCATAGAGCCGCTCACTGCCGGTGATGGCCATCCGGTCGTCGTCCCTTTCTGCAGGATCGTCCTGACCTGACTCGTTCTGCCGCGAGCGTATGCCATGGCCGGATTGGTTGCGTGGCAATGCGCAGACCGGATTAGGCAGGTTGTAGCTGGTCCTCGAGTTCGTCCATGGCGGCTTGGATCCGGCGGATCGACACCGGCTGGGTGGTGCCGAGTTGCTGGGCGAACACGCTGACCCGGAATTCCTCGATAAGCCAACGGATCCGGGCCAGCTCCGGCCGGTCGCCGAGCTTGCCGGTGAGCTCGGCGAGGTCGGTCAGCAGCACCTGCACCTGGGCCTGCCGGTCCCGGTCCCGGGCCAGGTTGGTCTGCGCGTCGGCGATCCGCTGGGCCAGCGCGCGCAGGTAGCGGGGCAGTTGGCGCAGCTGCTCGGCGCCGGTGTCCAGCACGAAGCCGGGGTAGATCAGCGACTCCAGTTGCTGGCGGATCTCGGCGGCGACCGGCCGCTGCGGCGGCGACGTCAGCTCGGCCAGCCCGAGCTCGACCTGCTGGCCGAGCGTCACGATCTGCTCGACCACGGTGAGCAGTTGCGCCGACTCGCCGGCGAACCGTTCGGCCACCTGGGCGCGCAGCCGCTGGAAGTCGGCGCGCCGCCAGACCGGCCCACCGGCCCGGCGCAGCTCGCCGTCCACCGCGGCCGCGACGCAGTCGGCGAGCAGCGCCGCGGGGGAGCCGTGCGGCGCCCGGCTCAGGGTCAGCCGGGACCGCTGGCCCAGCCCGCGGATCAGCGATTTGACCGGCGACGGCAGGGTGTTCAGCAACAGCCGGCGGGTGCCGGCCCAGTGCGCGTGCCGCTGCGCGTCCGGGCTGTCCAGCACCCGGATCGCGACCGTGCCGGCCGAGTCGACCAGCGCCGGGTAGCCGATCAGCACGGTGCCTGCTTGCACGGTGCCGCCCTGCTCAGTGCCGGCCTGCTCGGTCCGGACCACCCGGGGCAGCTCGTCGAAGTCCCAGTCC
>DASUAC010000675.1:0-7091 GCA_035763985.1 Jatrophihabitans sp.
CGGCGAAACCGTGTTCGATGCCTGCTACGCGGGCAACCCGCTCGTCAACGCCATGTGCGTCGGGGTCATGCGCACCGACGGGATCAAGCTCGCCAGGGCCGACGGTCCGGGCAGCAAGGTGGTGCTCTTCGGAGCGCGAACCGGCGGGGACGGAATCGGCGGCGCCAGCGTGCTGGCGAGCGCAAGCTTCGAGAAGGAGGGCGAGCGGCGGCGGCCGGCCGTCCAGGTCGGTGACCCGTTCGCCGAGAAGGTGCTCATCGAGTGCTGCCTGGAGATCTTCGCCGCCGACCTGGTGGTCGGCATCCAGGACCTCGGCGCGGCCGGGCTGTCCTGCGCCACCACCGAGCTGGCCGCGGCCGGCACCGGTGGCATGGAGGTGGACCTGGACCGGGTGCCGCTGCGGGACGAGACCCTGGTGCCCGAAGAGATCCTGATGAGCGAGTCGCAGGAACGCATGATGGCGGTGGTCACGCCGCAGAACCTGGAGGCGTTCCAGGCCGTCTGCGCCAAGTGGGAGGTGCCGGCCACCGTGATCGGCACGGTGACCGACGCCGGCCGGCTGGTGATCCGCTGGCACGGCCAGACCATCGTGGACGTGCCGCCGGGCACCCTGGCGCACGAGGGCCCGGTGTACCAGCGCCCGGTCCGGCGGCCGTACGACCAGGACGCGCTGAACGGCGAACACGGCAACGGACTGCCCCGGCCGAAGAACGGCGAGCAGTTGCGAGCCACCGCGCTGAAGCTGATCAGCTCGGCCAACCTGGCCGACAAGTCCTGGATCACCGACCAGTACGACCGGTACGTGCTGGGCAACACGGTGCTCGCCCAGCCCGAGGACGCCGGCCTGATCCGGCTCACCGACACCGCGCTCACCGATCCGGGCGCAGCCGACCCGGGCGTCGCGGTGGCGGTGGACGGCAACGGCCGCTACACCCGGCTGGACCCGTACGCCGGCGCGCAGTTGGCGCTGGCCGAGGCGTACCGCAACGTGGCAGCCACCGGGTCGCGTCCGCTGGCGGTGACCAACTGCCTGAACTTCGGCTCGCCGGAGGACCCGGCGGTGATGTGGCAGTTCGCCGAGGCGGTCCGCGGGCTGGCCGACGGCTGCCAGCAGCTGGGCATCCCGGTGACCGGCGGCAACGTCAGCTTCTACAACCAGACCGGCACCACCCCGATCCTGCCCACGCCGGTGATCGGGGTGCTGGGCGTGATCGACGACGTCCGCCGGCGTACCCCGATGGGGCTGCGGACCGACGGCGCGCAGCTGTACCTGCTGGGCGACACCGCCGACGAGTTCGGCGGCTCGGAGTGGGCGCACGTGGTGCACGGCTTCCTCGGCGGCCGGCCGCCGAAGGTGGATCTGGAGCGGGAGCGGCTGCTCGCCGACGTCCTGATCACCGCCTCCCGGGACGGCCTGATCGACGCCGCGCACGACCTCTCCGAGGGCGGGCTGTTCGTGGCGGTGGCCGAGGGCTGCCTGCGCGGCACGGTCGGCATCCGGCTGATCGTGCCGGCGGGGACGGACCCGTTCGTGTTCCTGTTCTCCGAGTCGGCCGGCCGGGCGGTGGTCGCGGTGCGGCGGGCCGAGGAGGGGCGGTTCACCGACCTGTGCACGGCCCGCCGGCTGCCGGCCCGGCGGATCGGCGTGCTGGACGTGCTGGAGCCGGCCATCGAGGTGCAGGGCCAGTTCCGGATACCGCTGTCCGAGCTGCGCACCGCCTGGGCGGCCACCCTGCCGGAGCTGTTCGGCTGATGGCCGATCCTGCCCAGCCGCTGCTCGGCCAGGCGGCGCTGATCCGCGACTGGCTGGCCGGGCTGCCGTACGAGGACTTCGGCCGGCCGAGCGTGCTGCCCGGCTGGCACGTCCGGCTGCTGTCCGGCCACGTGCTGATGATCTTCCGTGGCCTGCTCGGTGCGTGGGACGCACCGGTCGACGAGCCGCCGCTGGCCCTGTACGAGTACGTGGCCCGCTACCGGGAGGACGCGGCGGCGATCGACGCGGTCACCGCCGAGCTGGCCGCCGACCGCACGCCGGACGATCTGCTCGCCGAGCTGGACCTGCTGCTCGAGCGGGTAGGTAGCCGGCTGGCCGAGCCGATGCCTAAGGTGGTGCGCGCCCCGCGCGGGCCGATTGCCGCGGCCGACTACCTGACCACCCGGATCTTCGAGGTGCTGGCGCACGCCGATGACCTGAGCCGGTCACTGCCGGAGCGGGAGCCGATCGCGTTCGATCGAAAGGCGTTGGCCGCCGGGGTACGCGGCCTGGCCGGCATGCTGGCGGGCAAGTACCCGGGCCGGTCGGTGGAGGTCCGGGTGCCGCCGTTCGCCGCGGTGCAGGCGATCGAGGGCCCCCGACACACCCGGGGCACCCCGCCGAACGTGGTGGAGACCGACGGGACGACGTTCCTCCGGCTGGCGACCGGACGGGCGGATTGGGCCGAGGCGGTTGCCGCGGGCCTGGTACGGGCCAGCGGCAACCGGGCGGACCTGTCGGCGTACCTGCCACTGCTCTAATACGGCATGGCCGTTGTACGTCAGGATTGACGTACAACAGATTTGCTGTATGTTCTCGTCGGCCAGCTCTCGTACCAGCCGCTGTTCGACATCGGACAGATCCCAGAGGAGCTGCTGGTAGTACGGCACCAGACCTTCCAACAGGGCCTCCACTGCGGGCACCAGTTCGTCCAGCGTCTCGACCGTCAGACACCCCGAGAGGATCATCCAGACCCGTGGCGAGCCACCGGCCAGCGCGTTGATGGCGCGCAGCCGGCCCTCGGCCTTGGGGGTGGTCAGGAACTCGGCCAGCTCCTCGTCCCCGGATTCCCGAGCGAGCCTGATCAGCAGCTCGCGGCCCTCGTCCAGGCTGAGCTCCTGCAACTGGTGGATCCCGAAGTTGCCCCACCAGGGCAGTGCCCCGTACCGGCGTAATTGTTGAGTTGGTTTCCGCTGTATGGGACTCCCAGGCCCGAGCGCAGGAATCGATGCAACGCCTGGAGTCGCTGTCAACCGGTGCCGGCTTGGCCGTCGATGACTTGCTGTTCTACGACATCTGGCTGGCCCGGCTGGCGATCTTGCCAATGGCGGTGCCAGCCGAATCGGAGGCACCTGGGGTTGATGCACTTGTCGACTACCTGGTCGAAGCTGGCCTGGGTCGGGAACTGCTCCTGACGGCTCGCTTCACGGCCGTCACCTTCTTGATCGCACGTGCAAGGTACGCCGATGCCCGACAGCGTTTGGTGCTGCTGCTTCCGGACCTGGTTCAACAGTTCGGCAACGAGCACCTCCTCACGCTGCAGGCTCGAATCGATCTCGCCGGCTGTGTCGGCTTTACCACTGATCCCGGTGAAAGCCGGGTAGAGCTGATCGGGCTCATGAAGGAAAGCGATGAGATCTTTGGGTCGACGAGCTACCTCTCGATGCGGGCTCGGATGTGGGTGGCCGCCTGCACCGCTCTGGCTGGTGAGCCGGGCCATGCGATCGGACTGGCCTGGCTTAGCTTGACCGCGGAGGATCTCAATCCCGAGATCGCCCATCTGCTAGGACAGATAGTGGGCGCTTGCGTCGCCCAACTGCTCGAGTCGCCATCCGTGCCGCCCAACTGGCGGGAGGGTGGCCTTGGGCCGACCCTGCAGGCCGCCGCGGCGGGCGAGGAGGAGGCGTTCATGCGCCTGCCGGCCGAGCTGACCGACATCGTCCGGGCGGCGCGTGCGCAGAAGGCGCCTGCCAACGGGTGAGCGCGGAACCTCACCCGTAAACTGAACGCGTGGCGCGCGCTGACGGCAGGCTTTCCCATGAGCTCGACCCCCATGAAAAAGGCCCCCAGGACGCCTGCGGCATCTTCGGTGTCTGGGCGCCCGGTGAGGAAGTCGCCAAGCTCACCTACTTCGGGCTCTACGCCCTGCAGCACCGGGGGCAGGAGGCGGCCGGCATCGCGGTGAGCGACGGCACCTCGATCCTGGTCTACAAGGACCTCGGGCTGGTCTCCCAGGTGTTCGACGAGGCGACCCTGTCCACCCTGAGCGGCGACATCGCGATCGGCCACACCCGATACTCCACCACCGGCTCGTCCACCTGGGAGAACTCCCAGCCGACGTTCCGGACCACCCAGACCGGCACCGGGATCGCGCTCGGGCACAACGGCAACCTGGTCAACACCGCCGAGCTGGCCGGCCAGCTGCGCGGCGAGCGCAACCGCGGCTCGCAGCCGGTGGCCACCTCGGACTCCGACCTGATGACCGAGCTGCTGGCCGCCCACCCGGACGTCTCGGTGGAGGAGGCGGCGATGCGGGTGCTGCCCACCTTCCGCGGCGCGTTCTCGGTGGTCTTCATGGACGAGCACACGCTCTACGCGGCCCGGGATCCGCAGGGCGTCCGGCCGCTGGCGCTGGGCCGGCTGCACAGCGGCTGGGTGGTCACCAGCGAGTCCGCCGCGCTGGACATCGTCGGCGCCTCCTTCGTCCGTGAGATCGAACCGGGCGAGCTGCTCGCGATCGACGAAGACGGCCTGCGTTCGCAGCGGTTCGGCAACCCGGACCCGAAGGGCTGCGTCTTCGAGTACGTCTACCTGGCACGGCCGGACAGCACGCTGGCCGGCCGCTCGGTGCACTCCGCCCGGGTCGAGATCGGCCGCCGGCTGGCCCGCGAGCACCCGGTGCAGGCCGACCTGGTGATGCCCACGCCGGAGTCCGGTACGCCGGCCGCGATCGGCTACGCCCAGGAGTCGGGCATCCCGTACGGGATGGGGCTGGTCAAGAACGCCTACGTGGGACGTACCTTCATCCAGCCGTCGCAGACCATCCGGCAGCTCGGCATCCGGCTGAAGCTGAACCCACTGCGGGACGTGATCCGGGGGAAGCGGCTGGTGGTGGTCGACGACTCCATCGTGCGGGGCAACACCCAGCGCCAGGTGATCCGGATGCTGCGGGAGGCCGGCGCGATCGAGGTGCACGTCCGGATCGCCTCGCCGCCGGTGAAATGGCCGTGCTTCTACGGCATCGACTTCGCCACCCGGGCCGAGCTGATCGCCAGCGGCCTGGACACCGAAGGGGTACGCGCCTCGATCGGCGCCGACAGCCTGGGCTATCTCTCGCTGGACGGGTTGGTGGCCGCCACCGAGCAGCCGCGTACCCGGCTGTGCCGCGCCTGCTTCGACGGCAACTACCCGATCGAACTGCCGCAACTGGTCGGCAAACACGTGCTGGAAGGCATCGAGCGGGCGGTCGGTGCCGCCGAGGTGGAGGTAGGCGAGGCGGAGCCGGCCACCGGCCGGCACGAGCTGCGCGAACCGCTCACCGACCCCCGGTGACCGGGGCCGCAGCGATGCCCGAGATCTCCTACGCCGCGGCCGGTGTCGACATCGACGCCGGCGACCGGGCGGTGGAGCTGATGCGGACGCAGGTCAAGCGCACCGACCGGCCCGGGGTGCTCGGCGGTCTCGGCGGCTTCGCCGGGCTGTTCCAGCTGGATCTGAGCAAATACCCGCAACCGGTGCTGGCCACCTCGACCGACGGGGTGGGCACCAAGATCGCCATCGCCCGGGCGCTGGACCGGCACGACACGGTGGGCATCGACCTGGTGGCCATGGTGATCGACGACTTGGTGGTGGTCGGCGCCGAGCCGCTGTTCCTGACCGACTACATCGCCACCGGCAAGGTGGTGCCGGAACGGATCGCCGCGATCGTGGCAGGCATCGCCGAGGGCTGCGTGCAGGCCGGCTGCGCGCTGGTCGGCGGCGAGACGGCCGAGCATCCGGGCGTACTGGCACCCGATGACTACGACATCTCCGGTGCCGGCACCGGCGTGGTGAACGCCGGCGAGGTGCTCGGCCCGGACCGGGTCCGTGAGGGTGACGTGCTGATCGGCATGGGCTCGTCCGGCCTGCACTCCAACGGCTTCTCGCTGGTACGGCACGTGCTGAGCGTGACCGGCAGCCCGCTGTCCGGCACCCCGGCCGAGCTGGCCGGCCGCACGCTGGGCGAGGAGCTGCTCACGCCCACCCGGATCTATGCCCTGGACTGCCTGCAGCTGATCGAGGGCGGCGGGGTGCACGCGTTCGCGCACATCACCGGCGGCGGGCTGGCCGGCAACCTGGCGCGGGTGCTGCCGGGCCACCTGGATGCGGTCATCGACCGGTCCAGTTGGTCGCCGCAGCCGATCTTCGGTTACCTGGCCGGGCTCGGCGGCATCGCCAGGCCGGAGCTGGAGCGGACGTTCAACCTCGGGATCGGCATGGTGGCGGTGGTCGCCGAGGACGCCGCGGAGCGGACCCTGGCCACCTTGGCCGCACGGCAGCTGCCGAGCTGGCGGCTCGGTGAGGTGATCGCCGGAAGCGGCCAGGCTCGGCTGACCGGAGACTACGCAGACTGCCGGTTCTGATCGCCGAACGCGACAGGAGAGCAGCCGAAAGCGGGGCGGGAGCGCAACCAAAGACGGCGGGGGAGCGGCCGAAAAACCGGCGGGAGGACAACTGAAGAGGCGAGGCTAGTGAGGAGATCGCGATCAGCCGGAAACCCGGGTTGGGGCTTCAGAAACCGGGCAAGCGCCGAGTCAGCGAGGTGGACTCAGCGAACCGGCCGGCTCAGCGAGGACCGCCCACCCAGCTCTGCTCGTCCTCGTAGTCGTCCTCGGCGTACGGATCACCGGAGTCTCGAGGGTCGGACTGCGAAGTATGTCCGAGTTCTCGTTGAAGAGCAGAGAAGTCGGTGCTCTGAGTGTTGTACTTGAGCTCCCGGGCAACTTTCTGCTGCTTTGCCTTGGCACGGCCGCGCCCCATGGCTCGACCCCCTCGCTCACACAGTCATCCGGGGAGCGCGCTGCCGGCGACCTAGGTGGCCGGTCCAGTATCGATGCCCCGGGAATCGGTTGTCAGTTTCGTGCTTCGAGCGTACATCCCGCGAGAGCCTTCTCGCACACTGCCCGGCCGGATGCGGCGAACCTCATGCGGCCCCTCGCGGCTGACCGGCTTCGGGACCAAAGTCACTAGATTATCCGGCTGTGACATCGTTTTCGGCGCGGCATTCCTCATGGGCCTATCTTCGGGTTACAGTTACCCGAGTCGTCGGTAAAGCACGGTTGTTCACCACGAGTATCGC
>DASUAC010000676.1:0-2124 GCA_035763985.1 Jatrophihabitans sp.
GGTCACGCCGTCGCAGTTGGCCGGGGTCGGCTGGATGGCGCGGCCCACGTTGGCGCCGGCCACGTGGTCGCCCTCGTCCGAGCTGAGCTCGAACAGCGTGTTGGCCGGGGTGATGCCGTCGGCGGCCAGCCGCTTGAAGAACGTGCCGAACGCGGCGTTGTAGTACTGCGCCTGGGCGATGTAGCACGGGGTGCCCGGGCCCAGCGCGGCCGGCGCGCCCTTGCACGCGGACACGCCGGTGATGTTCTCGTTGCCGTGGATGTCGGCGATGTAGCCGTTCACCACGGGGACGCCGGACTCCAGCATGTCGGCCATGTAGGCCAGGCTCTGCGATGCGTTGATCGGCCCGAACCCGGGGAAGCCGGGGTGGTTGGCGAGGAACGCGCCGTTGAGCTGGTTGCCGTTCTGGTCCACCAGGTTGCCGGCCGCGTTGGTGACCGGGACGCCGTGGCTGGACAGGTTCGGCGTGCCCGCGCCGAGCTGCGGCCCGACGTACCGGTGGCCGAACAGCGCCTGGAACCCGCTGTACCCGCCCGGCTCGTCCGGCAGCAGGTCGGACACCGCGGTCGCCGACGGGTCGGTCTGCCCGAACTTCACGCCCTTGGCGTCGGCGCAGAACGCGTTGCCCTGGGCGCAGTGCACGCCGATGCCGACGTAATCCGCGACCTCGGCGTCCTTGAACCGGTCCGTATCGGCGTTCAGCTGCTGGTTCTCCGGCGACCCGGCCCCGAACACCTTGGGGATGTCCACCGCGGTGTTCTCCAGCTCCTGGTTGGCCGTGGCCACCTCGCCGACATCGCAGCCGGCCCGGGTGTACGGCACCCAGGGCGCCGGGGTGACGGTATCCGGCGCCACCGGATGCGCCGCGGTGGCCGGCGGTACCGGCGAGTAGACCATGCTCGGGTTGGTGTCGTGGCCGGCGCTCGGCGGGCTCTTGGTGTCGAAGACAGGGTCGGTCCAGTAGGCGAACGAGCCCGCCGGGTCGGTGGTGTTGAAGCTGCCGTTCGGGCCGTCCGCGTTGTAGGCCTGGTAGCTGTTGGAGATCGGCATGCCGTGCCGGTCGCCGTACAGGCCGGTGAGCGTGGTCAGGATGTTGTCGCCGGTATGCGCGATGAGCGGCGTGTGGTTGTTCGACAGGAACGTGCCGTTGCCGGTGAAGAAGTTGAGCAGGTTCGGTATCTGCTCCAGGTCGGACGGGACGTTCGGGTTGTCCCGGAAGTAATGCACGTTGTCGAATACGAGCGTGACCACGTGCTTGACGCCGTTGCCCAGGTGGCACGACGTGCTGGCGGTTGCCGCCGCGGGCTTCGCGGCGCTGGCCGCCGCGCCGGTGGCGGCCATCGAGGTCCCCGCCAGGCCCAGCGTGCCGAGCAGCGTCGCCGAGCTCGCGGCCGCGGTAACACGGAGCCAGGCCGCCCGTCGGCCTGCGCGTCCGCGCGCGTCCCGTCCTCTCCTCATGAGCTTTTCCTCTCACGCCTCAAGCACGGTCCGCCAAGCCGGCGCCGCGCGCGAGCCCACCATGCCACGCTTCGAGCACGTTCAGAAGAGACTTTGAGGTGTCTTTTTGTGTAAATCTGGTGAAACTATGGTCACTTTTTGGTTTGAACGTCCAAATCAGGCCAAACGAGCGTGGCTGATCGCCGCGGTGCCGGCGCGGAGCGGTGCGGGGTGGCGGCTACGTCAGCGCGGAGATCTGGCGGGCCAGCGCGAAGTCGTTGGCGGTGAGGCCACCGGCCGAGTGGGTGCTGAGGGTGAGTGTCACCTTGTTCCAGTTGATGGTGACGTCGGGGTGGTGGTTGGCCGTCTCGGCCAGGTAGGCCACGGCGCCGAGGTAGAGCAGGGCGTCGCGGAAGTCGGCGCGTTCGGTGACCGTGGTGATGGAGTTGCCGTCACGGGTCCAGCCGGGGACCGTGGCGAGTTCGTCGCTGATCTGGGTATCGGTGAGCAGGCTCATGGTTACGGCATACCATTCGCACGTGACATCATCATCATCCGAACGGTCGAGGCAGACGCCGCTGCACGCGGTGCATGCGGGTCTCGGGGCGACCATGACCTCCTTCGCTGGCTGGCAGATGCCACTGCGGTACGCCAGCGAGACCGCCGAGCACCTGGCGGTGCGGCGCG
>DASUAC010000677.1:0-2678 GCA_035763985.1 Jatrophihabitans sp.
CACCGGTCCGATCCAGCTGGTCCACCTGGCCGGCCTGGCGGCCGGCAGCGAGCATGCCGAGTACGCCGGCGAGGACGAGCTGCGCGCGGCCATCACGATCGGCTTCGACGGCGTGCTGCACAGCATCCAGGCGCTCGGCGACCTGCCGGGCAGCCGGGGCGTCCGGTTGCTCACGGTCAGCCGCGGCGCGGTGCAGGTGATCGGCGGGGACGTGCCCACGCCGTACGGCGCGTTCGGGCACGGCCTGGGCCGGGTGGCGCAGCACGAGTACCCGGGCCTGACCTGGCACGGCACCGACCTGGACCCGGCCCCGGCCGGCCCGGGCCGCGAGGCCGGCCAGCTGGCCCACGAACTGCTGGCCGAATCGGTCGAGCCGGCCGTCACCGGCTGGCGCCGGGGCCGGCGCTGGCAGCCGGACTGGGCGCAGGTCGACACCGGCCCCGAGCAGGCCGGCGCCGAGCAGGCCGGCGCCGAGCCGGTCTGGCGGCCGGACGGGGTCTACCTGATCACCGGCGGCACCCGCGGGCTCGGCCTGGCCCTGGCCCGGCGGCTGGTCGGGCTGGGCGTCCGGCGGCTGGCGCTGGTCAGCCGCAGCGCCACCAGCCATGACGCCGGGGTGGCCGCGTCCTCGGTACGCGCCTCGGTCGCCGAGCTGCGCGCCGAGGGTGCCGAGATCCTGCTGCTGGACGCCGACACCAGCCAGCCGGACCAGCTGCGGGCGGCCGTCGCCGCCTGCCGGGACCGGTTCGGCGCGCTGCACGGCGTGGTGCACGCCGCCGGCATCCAGGCCAGCGGCATGCTGCAGCGGCAGAGCGCCGAGCAGGGCCACGCCGTGCTCGGGCCGAAGCTGCTGGCGATGCCGGCGCTGGCCGAACTGGTCTCACCGGCCACACCGGCCGAGCTGCGGCCGGAGCTGCTGGTGCTGTACTCCTCGGCGATCACCTCCTTCGGCGGCATCGGCGAGGGCGACTACTGCGCGGCCAACACCGTGCTGGACAGCTACGGCGCGGCGCTGGCCGCCTCGGCGCCGAGCACCCGGGTGCTGACCGTGGCCTGGGGCCCGTGGCAGCACGACGAGTGGCAGGTCACCACGGCCGGTGGGCTGGCCGACCGGGCCAAGCAGTACCGGCAGCGGTACGGCTTCACCGACGACGGCGGCTGCGCGTTCCTGGACCGGATGCTCGGCGCCGCCACCGGCAGCGTGCTGGCGGTCCGCCAGTCGATGGCCGACGCCCGCGCCGAGTGGCTGGCGGTGCTCGACCTGGACGCGCTCACCGGCAGCACCGCCGCGCCGCCGACCGGGGAGCGGTTCCCCCGGCCGCAGCTGCGTACCGAATTCGTCGCGCCACGCACCGAACTGGAGCGGGTGATCGCCGAGGTCTGGCAGGCCTATCTCGGCATCGACCGGGTCGGCGTGCATGACCCGTTCTTCGAACTGGGCGGCAACTCCCTGGTCGGGATGAGCATGGTGCACGCCGTGGAAAGCCGGCTGGACACCCACATCGCGCCGGCCGTGCTCTTCGAGCACCCCACCATCGCCGAGTTCGCCGCGGCCTTGGACGACACCCCAGGCACCGGCGACGCCGGCGACGGCCTGACCACCCTGCTCACCACCAGCTCGGACCGGGGACAGCGGCGCCGCCGCGCTCGTTCGGGCGTCCGGAAATGAGGACTGACGTGAATTACCAGACCGAGCCGGTCTCCGACTCCGACTACCCGGTCTCCGACTCCGACATCGCGATCGTCGGCATGTCCGGCCGGTTCCCGGGCGCCGCGGACGTCGACGAGCTGTGGGCCAACATCCGGGCCGGCAAATCCGGCGTCACCCGGTTCACCGACGACGAGCTGCGCGCCGCCGGCGTGCCCGAGTCGTTGCTGACCGACGCCAGCTACGTCAAGGCCAACCCGGTGATCGAGGGCATCGAGCTGTTCGACGCCGGCTTCTTCGGGGTGGGGCCGAAGGAGGCGCAGATCCTGGATCCGCAGCAGCGGCTGTTCCTGGAGCACAGCTGGCACGCGCTGGAGGACGCCGGCTGCGACCCGAGCCGGTTCGACGGCAGCATCGGCGTGTTCGGCGGCGCGGCCTGGAGCTCGTACCTGCAGCACAACCTGCTGCCGTCCGAGGCCGCCGCGGCGATGGGCCAGCTGGCGGTCGGGCTGGCCAACGACAAGGACTCGCTGCCGCTGCGGGTGGCGCACACGCTCGGCCTGACCGGACCGGCCTACGGCGTGCAGAGCTACTGCTCCACCTCGCTGGTCGCGGTCTGCGCGGCCGCCAGCAGCCTGGCCGGTTTCGAGTGCGACCTGGCGCTGGCCGGCGGCGTCGCGGTGAACGTGCCGCACCGGGTGGGTTACCTCTACCAGCAGGGCGGCATCGCACCGCCGGACGGCGAGTGCCGGGCCTTCGACGCGGCCGGCCTGGGTGCCCCGCTGGGCAGCGGGGTGGGCGTGGTCGTGCTGCGCCGGCTGGCCGACGCGCTGGCCGACGGCGACCAGATCTACGCGGTGATCCGCGGCTGGTCGGTGAACAACGACGGCGGACGCAAGGTGGGCTTCACCGCACCGGGCGTGCAGGGCCAGGCGGCGGTGATCGCCGAGGCGCTGGCCAGCGCCGACCTGACCCCGGCCGACATCGACTACATCGAGGCGCACGGCACCGGCACCGCGCTGGGTGACGC
>DASUAC010000678.1:0-2094 GCA_035763985.1 Jatrophihabitans sp.
TGGCCGAGGTGCCGTTCGACTCCGAATACAAGTTCATGGCCACCTTCCACGAGATCGAACTCGACGGCGAACGGCACATCATCGAACTGGTCAAGGGTGCGCCGGACGTCGTGCTGGCCCGGTGCAGCTTCGCCGGTGGCCCGTTGCGCGGCGACCGGATCCCGATCGCGCAGGCCCGCCGGGGCATCCAGTCGGCGAACGAACGGATGGCCGGCAAGGGGTTGCGGGTGCTCGCCTTCGCCGCGCGCACCATCGACCCGGCCGACGTGGACCGGATGACCGTGGACCCGATGGCGTTCACCCGCGAGCTCGGTTTCTTCGGCCTGGCCGGCATCATCGATCCGCTGCGGGCCGAGGCGAAATCCGCGGTGGCCACCGCGCTGGACGCCGGCATCGAGGTACGCATGATCACCGGCGACCATGCGGTCACCGCGCAGGCCATCGGCGATTCGCTCGGACTCGGCCAGGGCGCGATCAGCGGCGCCGAGCTGCAGGCGATGTCCGACGAGGAACTGGAACTCCGGTTGCCGCAGCTGCACGTCTTCGGCCGCACGGCGCCGCAGGACAAGCTGCGGCTCACCCAGACCTTGCAGCGCCAGGGCCGGATCGTCGCCATGACCGGCGACGCGGTCAACGACGCCGCCGCGTTGAAGCAGGCCGACATCGGGGTCGCCATGGGCAGCGGCAGCGAGGTGTCCAAGCAGGCCGCCCGGATGATCCTCACCGACGACAACTTCGGCACCCTGGTGCACGCGATCGAACTCGGCCGTACCGTCTACGACAAGATCGTGGCCTACGTCAGGTTCCAGATGAGCCAGCTGATCTCGCTGGTGCTGCTGTTCGTCGCGGCCACCTTGTTCAACATCAACGACGGCGTCGCGCTGACCCCGCTCATGGTGCTGTTCGTCGCCTTCTTCGTGGTGGTGTTCGGGGTCATCGTGATCGCGGTCGACCCGAGCGACCCGGACCTGATGCGCCGGCCGCCGCGGGATCCGAGGGTGCCGGTCAGCAACCGGCAGGCCGTCGGGCGCTGGGTGTTCTACGGCGGCGTCCGCTTCCTCACCGCGCTGGTGCCGCTGCTGTTCGGCCCGGACACGCTGCACGTCAAGCAGCCGAGCGCGTCGATGACGATGGCCTTCGTGGTGATGTGCCTGTCCACCACGTTCAGCGCGCTGGTGCTGCGCCGGGATCCGACCAGCGGCCTGCTGCCGCCGGTGCTCAAGGCGATGGCCATCCTGTCCATCCCGGTGGCGCTGGTGGTGCTGTCCACCGAGCTGACCTCGCTGCAGCATGGGCTGCTGACCCTGTCGCTCACCGGTCCGCAATGGCTGGCCTGCCTCGGCCTGGCGCTCGTCGTGCCGGTGGTCGTCGAGCTGGACAAACTGGTACGCCGGCACCGCCGGCCGGTGCGCGAGGTACCCGAGGCGATGTCCCGCAATGAGCTGACCGCCGTGGCCTGAACCGCAGGAGGTGCCGATGTCCACCGTCAAACCGGGGGGTGCTGGTCGCCACCCTCGGCCGCTGACGCTGCTGCAGCCCGGCGGCGGTTGTCGGGCCGGCAAGGGAGCAAGGCAGGCCGAGCTGGCCGTAGCTGCGTCCTGTCATGCCGAGGCGCCGCCGGGACGACGGGCGGGCATGACGCAGGCAGCCACCGCTGGCCGTGGCAAGGCCCTAGCAAGCCGACGGGGCGGCTGGTCCGGGAAAGACCAGCCGCCCCGCACGTGCTGCCGATGCTGGCCGGGCTGACCCGGCCGGCCGCCGACCGCTACCGCTGGAACCGCAGCTGCCAGATACCCCGGCCGTGCGTGGCCAACACGGCGGCCGGCTGGCCCGGCACGGACCGGACGTTGTCGATCACCACGTTCGGCATGCCGGCCACCCGGTACCAGCGGGTCGGGTGGCTCTTGTCAGCCACGAACGCGCCGATGTCGGTGGCCAGCACCAGGTGACCGGCCACGATGGCCAGCCCGTCACCGGGCGCGTCCGGCAGGTTGCCGGTGATGTTGGTCCAGCTGCTGCCGCCGTCCCGCGACTCGAACACCGTGCCCAGGCCGCCACCAGGGATCCAGCGCCGCGAGTAGCCGTTGTAGATGG
>DASUAC010000679.1:0-6131 GCA_035763985.1 Jatrophihabitans sp.
GAACGGCGTGTAGTCGCCGCCGAAGGCGTCGGGGTCGTAGCCCGGCATCGAGTACATCGCGGCCTTGGCCTCCTCGGTCGGCTCCACCCGGATGTTGCGGTAGCGGGACAGGCCCGTACCGGCCGGGATCAGCTTGCCGATGATGACGTTCTCCTTCAGGCCCAGCAGCGAGTCCGACTTGGCGTTGATCGCCGCGTCGGTGAGCACCCGGGTGGTCTCCTGGAAGGAGGCCGCCGACAGCCACGACTCGGTGGCCAGCGACGCCTTGGTGATGCCCATCAGCACCGGACGGCCGGAGGCCGGCTCGCCTCCCTCGGCCACCACCCGGCGGTTCTCCGCCTCGAACACCGACCGCTCCACCAGCGAACCGGGCAGGAACTCGGTGGCGCCGGAGTCGATCACGGTGATCCGCTTGAGCATCTGCCGGATGATCACCTCGATGTGCTTGTCGTGGATCGCCACGCCCTGGCTGCGGTAGACCTCCTGGACCTCGCGGACCAGGTGCAGCTGGACCTCCCGCGGACCCATGATCCGCAGCACGTCGTGCGGGTTGACCGCACCGGCGACCAGCTGCTGGCCGACCTCGACGTGGTCGCCGTCGCCCACCAGCAGCCGGGCCCGGCGCAGGATCGGGTACTCGATCTCCTCCGACCCGTCGTCCGGGGTGATGATCAGCCGCCGGCCGGCGCCCTTGCCGGTGCCCTCGACCTCCTCCAGCCGCGCCCGTCCGGTGGCCTCGCTGATCGGCGCGACGCCCTTGGGCACCCGCGCCTCGAACAGCTCACCCACCCGGGGCAGGCCATGCGTGATGTCGTCACCGGCGATGCCGCCGGTGTGGAAGGTACGCATGGTCAGCTGGGTGCCCGGCTCGCCGATCGACTGGGCGGCGATGATGCCGACCGCCTCGCCGACGTCCACCAGCTTGCCGGTGGCCAGCGAACGGCCGTAGCAGCTGGCGCAGGTGCCGAGCTGGGACTCACAGGTCAGCACCGAACGCACCCGTACCTCGGACACGCCGCGGGCGATCAGCTCCTCGATCAGCACGTCGCCGAGATCGGCTCCGGCCGAGGCCACGACCGCGCCGTCGGCCTCGACGTCCTCGGCCAGCACCCGGGCGTACACGCTGGTCTCGACGTTGGCCTCCTTGATCAGCTGGCCGTCCGCCGCCGCCGTGGCGATCCGCAGGATCACGCCCCGCTCGGTGCCGCAGTCGTCCTCGCGGATGATCACGTCCTGGCTGACGTCCACCAGCCGCCGGGTCAGGTACCCGGAGTCGGCGGTCCGCAGCGCGGTGTCGGCCAGGCCCTTGCGGGCGCCGTGGGTGGAGATGAAGTACTCCAGCACCGACAGGCCCTCACGGAAGTTGGCCTTGATCGGACGCGGGATGATCTCACCCTTGGGGTTGGCCACCAGGCCGCGCATCGCGGCGATCTGCCGCATCTGCATCATGTTCCCGCGAGCGCCCGAGTTGACCATGATGTAGACCGGGTTGGTCTTCGGGAAGTTGGCCTCCATCTCCTTGGCCACCTCGCTGGTGGCCTTGGTCCAGACCTCGACCAGTTCCTGCCGCCGCTCGTCGACGGTGATCACGCCACGCCGGTACTGCCGCTCGATCTTGTCGGCGTCCCGCTCGTACCGCTCCAGGATCTCGGCTTTCTTCGGCGGGGTGACCACGTCGTCGATCGCGATCGTGATGCCCGACCGGGTGGCCCAGTAGAAGCCGGCCGACTTCAGGTTGTCCAGCGCGTGGGCGACCGCCACCTTCGGGTACCGCTCGGCCAGGTCGTTGACGATCTGGCCCAGTTCCTTCTTGGTGACCTCGTAGTTCACGAACCGGTAGTCCGCCGGCAGCGTGTCGTTGAAGATGGTCCGGCCCAGCGTGGTCTCCACGATGACCGGGTCACCGGGCTGCCAGCCTTCCGGCGCCACCCACGGCTCGGCCCGGCCGTTGTCGACGCTGGTCACGCCCCGCAGCCGGATCCTGACCGGCGCCTGCAGGCCGAGCGCCTTGGCGTCGCGGGCCATGATCGCCTCCGCCGGGCTGGCGTAGGCGTTGCCGGCGCCGAGCTGGTCGGGCCGCAGGGTGGTCAGGTGGTACAGGCCGAGGATCATGTCCTGGGTCGGCATGGTCACCGGCCGGCCGTCGGCCGGCTTGAGGATGTTGTTCGTCGACAGCATCAGCACCCGGGCCTCGGCCTGCGCCTCGGCCGACAGCGGCAGGTGCACCGCCATCTGGTCACCGTCGAAGTCGGCGTTGAACGCGGTGCAGACCAACGGGTGGATCTGGATCGCCTTGCCCTCGACCAGCTGCGGCTCGAACGCCTGGATGCCCAGCCGGTGCAGCGTGGGGGCGCGGTTGAGCAGCACCGGGTGCTCCCGGATGACCTCCTCCAGCACGTCCCACACCACCGGACGGGCCCGCTCCACCATCCGCTTGGCGGACTTGATGTTCTGCGCGTGGCTCAGATCCACCAGCCGCTTCATCACGAACGGCTTGAACAGCTCCAGCGCCATCTGCTTCGGCAGGCCGCACTGGTGCAGCTTCAGCTGCGGGCCGACCACGATCACCGAACGGCCGGAGTAGTCCACCCGCTTGCCCAGCAGGTTCTGCCGGAACCGGCCCTGCTTGCCCTTGAGCAGGTCCGACAGCGACTTCAGCGGACGGTTGCCCGGCCCGGTGACCGGACGGCCGCGCCGGCCGTTGTCGAACAGCGCGTCGACCGACTCCTGCAGCATCCGCTTCTCGTTGTTGACGATGATCTCGGGCGCGCCGAGGTCGATCAGCCGCTTGAGCCGGTTGTTGCGGTTGATCACCCGCCGGTACAGGTCGTTCAGGTCCGACGTGGCGAACCGGCCACCGTCCAGCTGCACCATCGGGCGCAGATCCGGCGGGATCACCGGCACGCAGTCCAGCACCATGCCCTGCGGGGAGTTGCTGGTGTTCAGGAACGAGGCCACCACCCGCAGCCGCTTGAGCGCCCGGATCTTCTTCTGGCCCTTGCCGGTCCGGATGGTCTCGCGCAGCAGCTCGGCCTCGGCCTCCAGGTCGAAGTTGCCGATCAGGGTCTGCAGCGACTCCGCGCCCATGCCGCCGGTGAAGTAGTCACCGAACCGGTCACGCAGCTCGCGGTAGAGCATCTCGTCCGAGATCAGCTGCTTGACCTCCAGCCGCCGGAAGGTGTCCATCACCTCGTCCAGCCGGTCGATCTCGCGCTGGGCACGGTCGCGCAGCTGGCGCATCTCCCGCTCGCCGCCCTCACGCACCTTGCGCCGGACGTCGCTCTTGGCACCCTCGGCCTCCAGCTCGGCCAGGTCGGTCTCCAGCTTCTTGGCCCGCGCCTCGACGTCGGCGTCCCGCCGCTTCTCCAGGGTGGACTTCTCCGCGCTGACCTCGGCCTCCAGCGTCGGCATGTCCCGGTGCCGGGTCTCGGTGTCCACAACGGTGATCAGGTAGGAGGCGAAGTAGATGATCTTCTCCAGATCCTTCGGCGCCAGGTCGAGCAGGTAGCCCAGCCGGGACGGCACACCCTTGAAGTACCAGATGTGGGTCACCGGCGCGGCCAGCTCGATGTGGCCCATCCGCTCCCGGCGCACCTTGGCCCGGGTCACCTCGACGCCGCACCGCTCGCAGATGATGCCCTTGAACCGCACCCGCTTGTACTTGCCGCAGTAGCACTCCCAGTCCCGGGTGGGACCGAAGATCTTCTCGCAGAACAGCCCGTCCTTCTCCGGCTTGAGGGTCCGGTAGTTGATGGTTTCGGGCTTCTTGACCTCGCCGTGGCTCCACTGCCGGATGTCGTCGGCGGTGGCCAAACCGATACGCAGCTCGTCGAACACGTTGACGTCGAGCAACTTTTCCTTCTTCCTTAGAACCTAAAACTCGAAACCTGAGTCGGTGACTGGACTGAGCGACGCCGACCGCCTCACCTCACCCGCTCAGGGGTGAGGGTCGGCGGCGTGGTTCGGCTCAGACCTCCTCCACCGAACTCGGCTCACGGCGGGACAGGTCGATGCCGAGCTCCTCGGCGGCACGGAACACGTCGTCGTCGGTGTCACGCATCTCGACCGCGACGCCGTCGCTGGACAGCACCTCGACGTTCAGGCACAGCGACTGCAGCTCCTTGAGCAGCACCTTGAACGACTCCGGAATGCCGGGCTCCGGGATGTTCTCGCCCTTGACGATGGCCTCGTAGACCTTCACCCGGCCGAGGATGTCGTCGGACTTGATGGTCAGCAGCTCCTGCAGCGCGTACGCCGCGCCGTAGGCCTGCATCGCCCAGCACTCCATCTCGCCGAACCGCTGGCCACCGAACTGCGCCTTACCGCCCAGCGGCTGCTGGGTGATCATCGAGTACGGCCCGGTCGAGCGAGCGTGGATCTTGTCGTCGACCAGGTGCAGCAGCTTCAGGATGTAGACGTAACCGACCGAGATCGGGTCCGGGAACGGCTCCCCGGTCCGGCCGTCGATCAGCTGCGCCTTGCCGGTCCGGCCGATCAGCTGCTCGCCGTCCCGGGTGGCCAGCGTGGAGTCGAGCAGGCCGGTGATCTCCTCCTCGCGAGCGCCGTCGAACACCGGGGTGGCCACCTTGGTGCCCGGCTCGCCGCTGCGAGCCTGCTCGGCCAGCCGAGCCGCCCACGCCGGATCGCCCTCGACCTGCCAACCGGTCTTGGCCACCCAGCCGAGGTGTGTCTCCAGCACCTGGCCGATGTTCATCCGGCCGGGCACGCCGAGCGGGTTCAGCACGATGTCCACCGGCGTGCCGTCGGTCAGGAACGGCATGTCCTCCGGCGGCAGGATCTTGGCGATCACGCCCTTGTTCCCGTGCCGGCCGGCCAGCTTGTCGCCGTCCTGGATCTTCCGCTTCTGGGCGATGTAGACCCGGAACAGCTCGTTCACGCCGGGCGGCAGCTCGTCGCCGTCCTCCCGGGAGAACACCCGGACGCCGATCACCTTGCCGTCGCCGCCGTGGCTGACCTTCATCGAGGTGTCGCGCACCTCGCGGGCCTTCTCGCCGAAGATCGCCCGCAGCAGCCGCTCCTCCGGGGTCAGCTCGGTCTCGCCCTTCGGGGTCACCTTGCCGACCAGCACGTCACCGGTCACCACGTCGGCACCGATCCGGATGATGCCGCGCTCGTCCAGGTCGGCCAGCACCTCGTCGGAGACGTTCGGGATGTCCCGGGTGATCTCCTCGGCGCCCAGCTTGGTGTCCCGGGCGTCGACCTCGTGTTCGTCGATGTGGATCGAGGTCAGCACGTCGTCCTGCACGATGCGCTGGTTGAGGATGATCGCGTCCTCGTAGTTGTGGCCCTCCCACGGCATGAACGCGACCAGCAGGTTCTTGCCCAGCGCCATCTCGCCGTTGTCGGTGGACGGCCCGTCGGCGATCACCTGGCCGACCTCCACCCGGTCGCCCTCGGCCACGATCGGCTTCTGGTTGAAGCTGGTGCCCTGGTTGGACCGGGCGAACTTGGACAGCCGGTAGGTGTTGCGGGTGCCGTCGTCGGCCATCACGGTGATGTAGTCGGCCGACAGCTCCTCGACCACGCCCGGCTTGTCCGCGACCACCGCGTCGGCCGCGTCCACGGCCGCCCGCAGCTCCATGCCGGTGCCCACCAGCGGAGCCTCCGAGCGCAGCAGCGGCACTGCCTGGCGCTGCATGTTCGCGCCCATCAGCGCCCGGTTGGCGTCGTCGTGCTCCAGGAACGGGATCATCGCGGTCGCCACCGACACCATCTGGCGCGGTGAGACGTCCATGTAGTCGACCTCGGACGGCTCGAGCAGCTCGACCTCGCCGCCCTTCTTCCGGCACAGCACCCGTTCCTCGGCGAAGCGGCCCTGCGCGTCGATCAGGGCGTTGGCCTGGGCGATGGTGTGCCGGTCCTCCTCGTCAGCGGTGAGGTAGGCGATCTGGTCGGTCACGGTGCCGTTCTCGACCTTGCGGTACGGCGTCTCGACGAAGCCGAACGCGTTCACCCGGCCGTACGAGGCCAGCGAGCCGATCAGGCCGATGTTCGGGCCTTCCGGGGTCTCGATCGGGCACATCCGGCCGTAGTGGCTGGGGTGCACGTCCCGGACCTCCATGCCGGCCCGGTCCCGGGACAGACCGCCCGGGCCGAGCGCGGACAGCCGC
>DASUAC010000680.1:0-3076 GCA_035763985.1 Jatrophihabitans sp.
CGGACGGCTACAACTGGCAGACCAACACCGTCACCGGCGGCTACGTCGCGCCGAATACCGACTTCGACACCTACATGGGAACCGTACGCGCGGCAGGAGCGCAGCCGATCCTGACCGCGAACTATGGCTCCGGAACCCCGCAGGAAGCCGCCGCGTGGGTCCAGTACGCGAATGTCACCAAGGGCTACGGCGCGAAGTACTGGGAGATCGGAAACGAGGTCTACGGCAACGGCGAGTACGGCGCCACCTGGGAGACCGACACCCACTCGAGCCACAGCGCGACGACGTACGCGACCAACCTGCTGCAATACATTTCCGCGATGAAGGCCGTCGATCCGAGCATCAAGATCGGCGCGGTGCTCACCACGCCGGGTTACTGGCCGGACGGCATCGTGGGCACCGGTGACACGATGGACTGGAACCACACCGTCCTCTCGATCGCCGGCTCGAAGATCGACTTCGTGATCGTGCACCACTATCCGCAGAGCACCAGCGAGGCGGACCTGCTCGGCAAGCCGCAGGCGGACATCCCGGGGATGGCGAGCACGCTGCGCTCGCTGATCAGCCAGTACGCCGGCAGCAACGCGCCGAACGTGGGCATCGCGGTGACCGAGGCCAACGCCAACGCCTACAAGGACACCGCGCCCAACGGACTGTTCGCCCCGGACGAGTACCTGACCTGGATGGAGAACGGCGCGTTCACCCTCGACTGGTGGGACCTGCACAACGGCACCGACTGCAGCTCGGTGACCACCGTCGACGGCGCCTCCGACTACAACGACGGCGGGATGCTCTCCAGCGGCGGAGGCAACTCCTGCGAACCGCCGCAGGACACCCCGTTCCCCGCGTACTACGGTACTGAGATGATCACCAAGCTCGGCTCGCCGGGCGACAAGCTGATCGCGGCGAGCAGCTCCGCCGCGCTGGTCTCGGCGCACGCGGTCAAGCGGGCCAACGGCGACGTGGACGTGATGCTCATCAACAAGGACCCGAACAACGCCGCCACCGTCGCCCTGGCGTACAGCGGGTTCACCCCGTCCTCGGCCACCCCGACGGTGTATTCGTACCCGAAGAACGGCACGTCGATCGGCTCTGCGATAACCGGCAGTGCGACCAGCCAGACGGTGCCGGCGTACTCGATCGTCGTGGTGCAACTGCACCCCGGCAGCGGCGGCACCCCCAGCCCCTCCCCGTCGACGTCGGCCAGCAAGTCGCCTTCGCCGAGCTCGTCTCCGACACCCAGCGCATCGGCCTCGCCGACCGGCGGCACCAGCGCGGGCGGCTGCAAGGTCGCCTATACCAAGACCGACTGGCCCGGCGGCCTGACCGCGAACGTGACGATCACCAACACCGGCACCGCGGCGATCAACGGTTGGACCCTCGCGTTCACGTTCCCCGGTGACACCAAGGTGACCAACCCCTGGAACGCCACGGTCACCCAGACCGGCTCCGCGGTGCGTGCGACCAACGTGTCCTACAACGCCGCCGTCCCGGCCGGCGGCACCGTGTCGTTCGGCTTCAACGGCAGCTGGACCAGCAACGACGCGGCCCCGGCCGCGTACACGCTCAACGGCGCCACCTGCACGCTCGGCTGAGCACATCGGTCCGCGGTACCCCGGCCCGCGACATCGGCCGGGGTACCGTCACGTTGGATGAGCATACTATGAAAGGGTTGATGAAGTGCCGCAGACGGATGAGGACGGGACGAGCATGTCGAATCCGGTGATTCCCGGGTTCCATCCGGATCCGAGCGTGTGCCGGGTGGGGGAGGACTACTACCTGGCGTGCTCCAGCTTCGAGTACTTCCCCGGCGTGCCGCTCTTCCACAGCCGTGACCTGGTGCACTGGACGCAGATCGGCAACGTGCTCGACCGGCCCAGCCAGCTGAACCTGCCCCCCGAGACCACGTCCTCGGGCGGGATCTACGCTCCGACGCTGCGCTATCACGACGGCCGGTTCCATCTGATCGTGACGAACGTGAGCGGCGGCGGCAATCTGCTGGTCACCGCGACCGATCCGGCCGGGCCCTGGTCCGAGCCGGTCGCGCTGCCCGAGGTGCCGGGGATCGACCCGGACCTCGCCTGGGACGAGGAGGGCACCTGCTGGTGCACGGTGGCCGGTGTCAGCCAGGTCCGGCTCGACCCGGCCACCGGCCGGATCCTCGGAGAGCCGCGCCGGATCTGGTCGGGGACGCCGGGGGCCAAGGCGCCGGAGGCCCCGCACCTGTACCGGATCGGCGCGTGGTGGTACCTGCTGATCGCGGAGGGCGGCACCGAGCGCTGCCACGGCGTCTCGATCGCGCGCGGCCCCGCGCCGGGCGGCCCGTTCGAGCCCTGCCCGGCCAACCCGATCCTGACCCACCGAGGCACCGACCATCCGATCCAGAACACCGGGCACGCGGACCTGGTGCAGGGGCCTGACGGCTCGTGGTGGATGGTGCTGCTCGGCGTGCGCCCGGGCGGCGGCACCCCCGGCTGGCACGTGCTCGGCCGCGAGACCTTCCTGGCCCCGGTGACCTGGGCCGACGGCTGGCCGGCGGTCGGCGAGGTGCCGGCGAGACTGCCCGCGCCGCCGTGGCCGCTGCACCCGGCTCCCGCCGAGCCGGGCCGTGACGAGTTCGACGACAGCGAACTGCACCCACGGTGGATCTCGCTGCGCCACCGGCCGGTGGACCTGTGCAGCACGAAGGAGCGGTCCGGGTGGCTGACGCTGCGCGCGGGCGGAGGGTCGCTCGACGATCTGGACGTCACCTTCGTCGGCCGCCGCCAGCAGCACCGCTCGTGCCGGGTACGAGCTCTGATCGACCCCGCCGAAGGCCGTGGCGGCCTGGTCGTGCGCCTCGATGAGGAGCACCACTACGAGGTCGAGGCTGCTGCCGGGTCGGTGCGCGTGCTCGCGCGCATCGGTCCGCTGCGCACGGTGCAGGCGGCGCACTCCGTCGCGGCGTCAGATGCCTTGACCCTCGTGATCGAGGTGACCGCCACGCAGGTCCTGAACGATGCGCGTACCGGACCTGACATGATCAGGCTCGGCTTCGAGGACGCGGACGGTACCTTCACCGCTCTCGCCACCCTCG
>DASUAC010000681.1:0-4943 GCA_035763985.1 Jatrophihabitans sp.
AACGGGCCGTCCTGGGGCCGGCTCAAGGCCCGGACCAGGCCGGCGGTCGGCAACCACGAGTACCAGACCACCGCGGCCGCCGGCTACTTCGACTACTTCAACGGCGTCGGCGTGGCCATCGGCCCGGCCGGCGACCGGACGAAGGGCTACTACAGCTACGACGCCGGTGCCTGGCACGTCGTGGTGCTCAACTCCAACTGCAACAAGATCACCAACACCACCAACGGCGCCGACTGCGCGGTCGGCAGCGCCCAGTACAACTGGCTGCAGAACGACCTGACGACGCACCCGACCGCATGCACGCTCGCCTATTGGCACCACCCGCTGTTCACAACCGGCAGCCACTACGGGGACGCCGACCTGCAATACGTCAAGCCGCTTTTCCAGTTGCTGTACAACAACAACGCCGACCTGGTGCTCAACGGTCACGACCACAACTACCAGCGGTGGGCGCCGCAGGATCCGAACGGCAACCTGGACAGTGCGCGCGGCATCCGGGAGTTCGTCGTCGGGACCGGTGGCCGCGACCTCGACGGGTTCGCGACCAGTTCGACCCATGTGGAAGCCAGGGACCGCAACACGTTCGGCGTCATCAAGCTGACGCTGCATGCGACGAGCTACGACTGGCAGTTCGTACCGGAAGCCGGGCAGACCTGGACCGACAGCGGCAGCACCAACTGCCACTGAGCCCCCGATAGGAGAACCGCAATGATCTCGTTGAAGGCCGGCCTCGCGAGCCTCGCCGCCGTGGTCACCGCGGTGGGCCTGCTGCCCTCGGCGGCCCAGGCGCAGCAACCCGCTGCCCCGGCGGCACCAGCCACCACCACGGCGGCTGCCACCACCACGCACACCGCGCAGACCACCAACAACACCGCGGCGTGCTCGGCCGCGGGCTACGGCCTGGACGGCACGTCCTACTGCGGCGCCGCCTTCGCCGGCTGGACCGACCGGTCCTCGCCGACCGGCAGCAGCACCCAGCCGCTGACCCAGCCGCACAACCCCGCGGTCAGCGGCACCTGGAACATCTCCAAGGGCCGCGGCACCCAGGCCGGCGACGTGCACTCCCTGCTCTACGCCGGCAACACGACCAAGGTGATCGCCGAGACCCAGCTGTGGTTCTGCCACGGCAGCGGCGGCAGCACGGTCACCGTGGACAGCCAGGTGCTCACCCGGTACGAGGCCTGCCCCAACCTCGGCTTCAGCGGGTCGGTGTCGCACTTCGACAACGGGTACAGCTCCAACGACCTGGCCAAGGCCGACGCCACCGCCGACGACATGTGGGACCGCGGCATCGACGGCGTTGTCGAGGACTGGTCCGGCGATCCGAACACCTGCAAGTCCGGCAGCGGCTCCTACTCGAACAACGCGCCGTTCGCCTCGGCGTGCAACTCGGCCGGCGTGACCAACGTCGATCTGGCGTCGAAGCGGCTGGCCTCCGCGATGGACACCCGGCATCCCGGGATGACGCACTTCATCATGTACGACGACTCGGCCTACAAGTTCACCCAGTGCGCCACCAAGGACACCTACCAGCCGCAGTGCGTGCAGAACAAGATGATCGCCGACTTCAACGTGCTGGCCTCGAACTGGTTCGGCGACAGCGGCTACCTGCGCATCAACAACCAGCCGGTGGTCGCGTCGTTCGTCACCGAGACCTCTGGTGGCGAGACATTCACCCAGTGCTCGACCTCCAACGTCTGCCACCTGACCGGCTCGTACACCTGCACCAGTGCCAGCGGCTGCTGGTCCGCGCTGTGGGACGGCATCCGCTCGAACTTCCAGAACCACGGCTACAACCCGTACCTGATCTTCCGGCACAACCACACGCACGAGCAGTCCGACGGCGGATTCACCTGGGTGGCACCGTCCGGCGGCACCGCCGGCACCGCCGCCGACCAGGACAACTGGGGGAACAAGACCCAGCTGGACAGCCAGCTCAGCACCGAGTCCAGCGCGCTGGCCAGCGGCGTGAAGGGGGCCAACGGGCTGCCGATCACCTATTTCGCAGGCGCCTGGAAGGGCTTCGACGACCGGATGGCCAACTGGAGCCCGTCCTGGTCGAACGGCACCCCGGTCGCGGCGCCCGTGCCGTCCGGCAACTATCCGCGTGACACCTCGCAGCGCTGCGGCACCAACTGGCTCGACACCTTCGCCGAGACCGGAAAGTACTTCAGCACCAGCAACCAGGCACCGTTCCTGATGGTGAGCACCTGGGACGACTACGAGGAAGGCAGCGAGGTCGAGACCGGCATCAGCAACTGCGTCACCTCGTTCACCAGCTCTCTCGCCGGCAGCACCCTGCAGTGGACGATCGGCCTGTCGGGCGACGGCGCGTCCGAGCGCACCGTCGACCACTACACCGTCTGGTACTCCACCGACGGCAGCACCGGCGAACAGCTCGCCCAGCTCACCACCGTCGCGCCGACCGGCACCGGTACCAGCGCGAGCTACAGCCTGAACCTGTCGCAGTACTGCGCCAGCCTGCCCGCGACCTCGGTGCTGTACGTCCAGGCCGTCGGCAAGCCGTCGATCACCAACCACATGACCTCGGGTGTCACGTACGCCAACTCCTGCAGTGGCACGACGGCGCTGTCCGGCCAGGTCACCAACCTCAACACCGGCGGCGGGATCGGCGGCGCGACGGTCAGCATCAGCGGACCGGCCTCGGCCAGCACCACCGCGGACGCCAGCGGCAACTACAGCTTCAGCGGCATCCCGGCCGGAACGTACACGGTCACCGGCACCGCCAGCGGCTACAAGGCCCGCAGCTACAGCGGCGTCACGGTGACCAGCGGCCAGACCACCACCCAGAACGTCCAGCTCACCACCACCGGCCGGGTCACCGGCACGGTGACCGGAGCCGGCGGGGTGGCGCTGTCCGGCGCGACGGTGACCTTGCAGGGCGGCAACCTGCCCACCACCGACACCGTCACCACCGACGCTTCGGGTGCCTACGCCTCCGACTGGGACCCGATCGGTACGTACACGGTCACCTGCTCGGCCGCCGGATACGCCGACCAGACCGTCAGCGGGGTCGCCATCACCACCGGCGGCCTGACCACGGTGAACTGCACCTTGAGCAACACCGGCACGCTAACCGGGGTGGTCACCAACCTCAACACCGGCGGCGCGATCAGCGGCGCAACGGTCAGCTACAGCGGGGGATCCACCACCTCTGACTCCGCTGGCCGGTACACGTTCAGCGGGGTGACCGCCGGCACGTACTCGATCACCGCGACGGCCTCGGGCTACAAGTCCCGGACCTACAGCGGCGTGACGGTCACCGCCGGCCAGACCACCACCCAGGACGTCCAGCTCACCACCACCGGCCGGGTCACCGGAACCGTCACCTCCGGCGGTACCGCGGTCTCCGGTGCGACCATCACCCTGCAGGGCGGCAACCTGCCCACCACCGACACCGTCACCAGCGACTCGACCGGGCACTACACGTCCAACTGGGACCCGATCGGGACGTACACCGTCACCTGCTCGGCACCGGGCCACGGCACCCAGACGATCAGCGGCGTCCAGATCACCACCGGGGGGCTGACCACCGTCAACTGCCAGATCTAGCTGAAGGTCGGCGGGACTCCGACGGGGTCCCGCCGACCGCGGGCAAAGCCGCGCTACCTACCAGCGGATCAACCACGCGGCTCTCCTTCTCACGCGTTTACCGTGAGACTGCGGGCTAGTTGCCCGCTGCCGTTGTTAGCACCGTCTCCTGCGTTGATCGGTAACTCCTACCAGTGTGGGGAAATGCGGTGGCGGATGTGGCCGGCTCGTTGTCGCTCCGGCCGCTGCGAGAGGCCGACCTTACGGCGATGTTCGAGATTCAACTCGATGAAGACGCCCAGCATCTTGCCGCCTTCGTCGACAGGACGGCCCAGGACCGCGCGGCGTACCTGGAAAAGCGGCGGAAGATCCTGATGAACGCCGCGATCACCACGCGGGTTATCGAGTTCGATGGCGACATCGTGGGCAGCGTCGGGAGCCGAGCGACGCCAAACCACCGTCACCGAGTTGATCTACCGGCTGTCCGGCTGACGACGCCGCCTACGGTTACCACGGGTATCCGGAGCCGAAGCCGGTAGTCCTCGATGACCGTGTGCCACCGGCACTTCCGGCCGGCGCGTCCTCGCTCAACCGAGCCGTCCCGGAGACCTCGTCGGTGCGGGGGGTGCAGCCGGCATCGCGGTCTCCGGGTTGGCAGCCGGACTCGGCTGTCGGAAACCCTTCCACGCGCAGTAGATACCGAGGAACAGCTCCCATGCGGCCTCCGGGATCGTCAACAGGCCCGAAGGTCCTTCTCCGTTTTTGTATGCGCCGGTCAGGATCAGTACGAAGTTGAGGATCAGCAGGGAGCCGCCGAGCAGGCCCAACAGCGCCATCCGCCGCGGAACCAGCCCGGACCGGTACATCAGATAGCCAACCAGCAAGCCGTTTCCGATCCCGGCGACCAGGCCCGGGCCCCACTCGAACGCCCACTCGTAGGTGTGCACCAGGGAGTCGCCCTGCGTAGTGAGAGCGGTGGCAGCACTGCCGCCCGCGCCACCCAACGCGCTGGCGACCGATACCACCGAGAGCATGCTCATGATGCCGATCGCGGCGAAGACGGATTCCATGATGCGGGCCGCGACGTAGCCGAGTGCGACTGTTTCGCTCACCCGTCTGGCGATCGGATAGAGCACGACCGCAGTCCCGATCTGGGTGAGGATCAGGCCGAACTCGAGTAACCCGCCGAGCTTCAGGCTGGCGGTCGAAGTGTTCCCCGGGACGAAGTGCATGTTCGCCCAACTCGCACCCACTCCGTGGATGAAGAGGAGTCGAGCCGGGATGCTCGTGATGAACGTCCCGATGAACAACCAACCGAAGATCCGACCAGACTTCTGCAGATCCATGTCATCCCCCGTGATCTGTCACAACGCGTGTAGGAGCGGGACGGC
>DASUAC010000682.1:0-2218 GCA_035763985.1 Jatrophihabitans sp.
GCCGTCCAGCCGGCCAGCCGGCCACCGGCCGGCAGCTAGCTGCAACCCGGCCGGCAGGCTGCACCCGGCCGCAGCTGCAACCCGGCCGGCAGGCTGCAACCCGGCCGGTAGCTCGGATCCGCCCGGCCGGCGGCCGGATCCGGTCGCTTGCCTCGGCCAGCGCGTCGGCGACCTGGGTGCGCACGTCCTCGACCGTCTGGTGGGCCTTGCCGCGTGCCTGTTCGACGGTGTCGCCGGCCTTGCCGCGGGCCGTGCTGATCGTGTCGCCGGCCTTGCCGCGGGCATCGGCGACCGTGCCCGCGCCGCGCTTGCGCAGCCGCTTGGCCTGCTTGCGAGCCTCCTCGCGCCGGCTGGCCAGTTCCCGCTCAGCCTGCTTACGCCGCCGTGCGGCCTCGACGCGCGCCTGCTTGCGGGCCCGGCGGCCCCGCTCTACCGCGGCCTCGACGCCGGTGCTGACCGCGGCGGACACGCTGCCGGCAGCGGTCCGGGCACTCTCGGAAACCACCGCACCGGCCGTGCGGGCGGATTCGGCAACCTGGTGCGCTGCGTCCTGCATCGCACCGGTGACCTCGGATGTGCTGTGACTGCTCACCTGTACCCCCATCCGCTCCGGCATCGACGCCGTCGATGCCGCGCTCTGTCTCGGTCGGCTCGGTTCGGCGGACGCTCGATCCACCGCGACGCCCCCGCTCGGCTGCCCTGTCGAGCCGGGCCAGGCTAGGCCGGCCACGCGAGTCCTGCTCTGAACCTACCCAATCCAGCGACCGGTGTGCAGCGCCGGACGGGCTGACCCGGCCGGCGCGACCGGGGCGGGCGGCGGGAGTAGCGGCGGGAATGGTGGAAACTCGATCGACTTCGCTCAGCCGCGGCTGTCAGGCTGGGCGGGACGCCGGTACCGCGGCGGTCATCCGACGAGGGAGGGGGCAGGACACGGCATGGCTTGGAGTCTCACCGGCGATCCTGAGGAGTTCGCGGCCGCTGCGTTACCGATGCTGCTGGGCGAACCGGTCACCTACACGGTGGCGCTGACCGTGCTGGACAGCGTCCGGGCCGGGCACCGGTACTCCGACCAGCCGATGACGTTCGGCTGGTACGCCGAGCGCGGCGAGGTCACCGGCGCGGTGTTGCAGACGCCGCCCTGGGGGCTGCTGGTGATCGCGTTGCCGGCCGGCAGCGAGGCCGCGCTGGCCGAACAACTCCGGCAGCGCGGCAACTCGATCCCGGAGGCCAACGGAGCCGAGGACGCGGTGCGCCGGTTCGGCGCGGCGTGGGTGGCAGGTACCGGACTGGGCACCGATGTCTCGGTGCGGCAGCGGTTGTTCCGGTTGGATCGGTTGGTGCCGCCGGATCCCGCGCCGGCCGGCTCGGCCAGGCTGGCCGCGCCGGCCGACCTGGACCTGCTGATGGACTGGATGCGCGCCTTCCGGGACGAGGCCGAGCCGCGGGCCGGCGAGCCGGTGCGCAGCATGTACCAGGACCGCACCGAGCGGAAGCTGACCTGGTTCTGGCTGGATCCGCAGGGTGAACCGGTGGCGACAGCCGGCCGGAACGTGACGGTGGCCGGGGTCAGCCGGGTGGGCCCGGTGTACACCCCGCCGGAACATCGCCGGCACGGCTACGCCGCCGGGGTGACCGCCGCCTGCACCCAGCACGCGCTGGACACCGATGCCGATCAGGTGATCCTGTTCACCGACGTCAGCAACCCGACCTCCAACGGCGTCTACCAGCGGCTGGGGTACCGGCCGGTCGCCGAGGGCCGGCTGATCCTGCGGTTCGGCTGACCCGCGGCAGGATCACGTCCGATGGCGTGACGCAGGGACCAATGGCACTAGGGCCGTCACCGCCCCGGGGCTGACTATCGCTGTAGTGGGCGATATGCCACCCAGTGGAGCCATGAAGCGCTTGGGGTTTGCCGTTCTGGCCGTGCTCACCGCGCTGCTGGGCTGGAGTCCGCCGGCATCGGCTCACTCGACGGTGCCCGCCGCGGCCTCGACGGTGCCCGCCGCGGCTTCGGCCGTCCGGGCGGGGGTGGCGGAGCTGCCCGGCTTCGGGCCGAAGACGGTGGTGATGACCACCTGCGCGCTGCCGGCCAGCACCCTCGACTGGTGGGTGCCGGACAGCGTGCTGACCGCGCAGGGGCCGGCGGGCGGGGTCTACGGCTTCGCGTCCTGCCGGACGAAGGTGCCGGGTGCGATCTACTTCTTCCTTTCCCGGGCGG
>DASUAC010000683.1:0-4760 GCA_035763985.1 Jatrophihabitans sp.
ATGCCGTACTGCGAGGGGTCGAAGCTCTCCTCGGTCAGCGCACCCTCGTTGGCCTGCTTCAGCGACAGCGAGATCCGGCGCCGCTCCAGGTCGATGTCGATGACCTTGACCATCAGCTCGTCGCCCACCTGCACGACCTGCTCGGGGATCTCGACGTGCCGCTCGGCCAGTTCGGAGATGTGCACCAGGCCCTCGATGCCGTCCTGCACCCGGACGAAGGCGCCGAACGGAACCAGCTTGGTGACCTTGCCCGGCACGACCTGACCGATCGCGTGGGTCCGGGCGAACTGCCGCCACGGGTCCTCCTGGGTCGCCTTCAGCGACAGCGAGACCCGTTCCCGGTCCAGGTCGATGTCCAGCACCTCGACGGTGACCTCCTGGCCCACCTCGACCACCTCGCTCGGGTGGTCGATGTGCTTCCAGGACAGCTCCGAGACGTGCACCAGGCCGTCCACGCCACCCAGGTCCACGAAGGCACCGAAGTTGACGATGGAGGACACCACGCCGGTACGCACCTGGCCCTTGGCCAGCTTGTTCAGGAAGTCGCTGCGCACCTCGGACTGGGTCTGCTCCAGCCAGGCCCGGCGGGACAGCACCACGTTGTTGCGGTTCTTGTCCAGCTCGATGATCTTGGCCTCGAGGGTCTTGCCCACGTACGGCTGCAGATCCCGGACCCGGCGCATCTCCACCAGCGACGCGGGCAGGAAGCCGCGCAGCCCGATGTCGATGATCAGGCCGCCCTTGACCACCTCGATGACGGTGCCCTCGACGACCTCGTCCCGTTCCTTCTTCTCCTCGATCGTGCCCCAGGCCCGCTCGTACTGAGCGCGCTTCTTGGACAGGATCAGCCGGCCCTCCTTGTCCTCCTTCTGCAGGACCAGGGCCTCGATCTCATCGCCCACGGAAACGACCTCGGACGGGTCGACGTCGTGTTTGATGGACAGCTCGCGGGAGGGGATGACTCCCTCGGTCTTGTAGCCGATGTCGAGCAGCACTTCGTCTCGGTCAACCTTGACGATGGTGCCTTCGACGATGTCGCCGTCGTTGAAGTACTTGATGGTCTTGTCGATCGCGGCGAGGAAGTCCTCGGCCGAGCCGATGTCGTTGACGGCTACTTGCGGGGCGGTGCGGGTCGGGTCGATTGTGGACGTCATGTAGTAGGTAGGTCCTGCCGGTTGTCGATACGGTCGGTAGCGGTCAGCTTTCGTCAATCACCCGTCCGGCGAGCGGGCAACTGACTGTCAGTAACCGCAGACCAGGGACACGTGCGTGATGAGTGGCCTACTCCAGGTCGAGGCCACAGACCGGTTCCCAGGCGAAAGCCTACTCCAGACCCACGCAGGCGCGGTAATCCGGGCTTTCGGTGGCCCAACGCGGGCCGTCCCGCTGACATTCCGGCCCGCCCGCCGGCCGTTCCCGCGCGCCGGCGGCCGGTCCGGTCGCGAACGGCCAGGCACAACCGGCCACTCGCCGCCAAAGCGACCTACTCCGGCGAAAGCCACCCGCCCCGCCGCGGTACGGCGCGCTGGCTACCGTGGTCGGCGTGGGGACGGAGCGTGACCTGGGCACCGTGGGGGTCGGCCGCCGTCCGCTGGATCCGGCCGAGTCCGCCCGGGCCAGCCGGCGCTGGTGGGACGCCGACGCCGCCGCCTACCACCGCGCGCACGGTGACTTCCTCGGCGAGTCCGACTTCGTCTGGTGCCCGGAGGGGCTGCGCGAGGAGGACGCCGGCCTGCTCGGCGAAACAGCCGGCCGCCGGGTGCTGGAGGTGGGCGCCGGATCGGCGATGTGCTCCCGCTGGCTGGCCGCCCGCGGTGCCCGTCCGGTGGCGCTGGACATCTCGGCGGGCATGCTGGGCCACGCTCGGGGACGTCACCCCGCCGTGCCGCTGGTGCAGGCCGACGCGCGCTGGCTGCCGTTCTGCTCGGGCAGCTTCGACCTGGCGTTCAGCGCGTACGGGGCGCTGCCGTTCGCCGGCGACCCGGCCGGCGTGCAGGCCGAGGTCGCCCGGGTGCTGCGGCCCGGCGGCCGGTGGGTGTTCTCGGTGACCCACCCGATCCGGTGGGCGTTCCCCGACTCCCCCGGTGCGGACGGGCTGACCGCCTCGATGTCGTACTTCGACCGCAGCCCGTACGTCGAGTTCGACGCGGCGGGGACGGCCACCTACGTCGAGCACCACCGCACGCTCGGCGACCGGGTGCGGGAGCTGACCGGGGCCGGCTTCCGGCTGCTGGACCTGATCGAGCCGGAGTGGCCGGACGAACTCACCGAGAGCTGGGGCGGCTGGTCACCGCTGCGCGGCCGGCTGCTGCCGGGCACCGCGATCTTCGTGACCGAGCTGATTCGCTGAGCCGCCGAGCCGGCGACGACGGAACCGGCAACCCGCGCGATCAGATCCGTTGCAGTGGTTCGGTGGTCGCGGCGTCGGCCGGTGGCTCGGACCGCCGGTCCGCGCTGCGATTCAGGATCAGCACCCCGGCGATCAGGAACACGATGCCGAGCACCAGCCCGATCAGCGGCAGCCAGATGGTCAGCAGGTCGATCTTGTTCCGGCCGTCCTTGGCCTGCTTGGCCTGGTAGTTGATCGAGTTCTGGTCGAAGGTCAGCGTGGTGTCCAGCACCGGGGTGCCGTCCGGCAGCGTGCGTACCTGGTGCTCGACGCCCTTGACGATCACCCCGGTCAACGGATCCACCCAGACCGTCCGGCTGTCGGAGTACTTGCCGGGGACGCCCGGGGTCACCGGCAGGTCGATGTTGTTGATGTCGGCCTGGTACTTGTACAGGTTCAGCCCGGCCAGCTTGTCGGTGCCGATGAAGCGGGCGTCCGGTGCCTGCAGGGAGACCGGGTCGAAGAACTTGTAGGTCTGCTTCTTGGCATTGAACGGCCACTTGTAGCTGAGCCCGACGTGCTTGACGCTGGTGTCGCCGTTGACGTTCTCGCCGTACTTGGGGTCGTTCACCGATTCCCCGGACTTGCGGTCGGCGGCCACCCGGTCGGTGGTGAAGGACACCAGCCGCTGCTGTGGGTCCTGGGCGTCCAGGCACTCCGGCGGGTTGTCCACCGCCTTGACGATGCAGAGCGTCTCCTGCACCACGGTGACGTCGGAGTTGGACGCGACCGAGTCGGTACGTACCCGCCGGGTGGCGTTCAGGCTGGTCTGCTCGGGCTGTCCGGTGGCTGCGTTCAGCAAGGTCGCCGGGCCGGTGGCCAGCAGCTTGATGTCCAGGTTGAGCGGGGTCTTCTCCGCCCGGGACGGCGCGTAGAACCGCAGCCCGGCCGCCAGCACCAGGGCGAACACCCCGATCCCGATCAAGACGTATGCCAGCGCCTTGCGCACATCCACTCCCGCTGCTGCTGAGCCTGCGGCCGGGATTCCGGCCGTCGTGGCACGCTACCAGCGGGTAGTCATACTCCGTAACATGCTGGCGAAACAATCTGACAAACGTCGGCACCTCCCCGACCGGGACGGAAGGGCAACCGCATCACCTCACATGCTGTGGTCGGCGACGCCGAGCAGCCCGTAGCCGGCGGCACTGAAGAGCAGGCAGCCGCCAGCGCCCGGACCGGACCGCGATGGTTCTGGCGACTGGCCGGCTTGCTGTGCCTGGCGCAGGCCGCGGTGCTTGCGGTGGCGATCAGCCGTGGCTGGTACTACAACGACGACTTCGCGCTGCTGATGAACGCCAGCCACCGCTCGCTCGGCTGGAACTACCTGAAGATGCCGATCAACGATCATCTGCTGCCCGGCGAGCGGCTGGAATTCTGGCTGTTGCGGCACACCGCGCCGCTGAACTTCCCGCTGACGATCGGGATTCGGCTGGCATTGCAGGCAATTGCCAGTTGGCTGCTGATCCGGCTGCTGGTGTTGCTGGTCGGCCCGCGTCGCCGGGTGCTGGCCGTCGTGACGCTGTACTGCCTCTGCCCGCTGGTGATCACCAACGCGTTGTGGCTGACCGTCGCGCTCAGCCTGCTGCCGGCCCAGGCGCTGGTGATCGGCGCGCTGCTCTGGCACGTGCGCTACACGGTCACCGGCCGGCTCGGCTACGCCGCCGGTGCCGGCGCGTGCCTGCTCGGCAGCGCGCTGTTCTGGGAGAAGGCGGCGGTCGCGGTGCTGCTGTTGCCGGTGCTGTCCCTCGGCTACCTGCACGACGGTTCGCTCGCCGCCCGGCTGGCCGGCAGCCTGCGCCGATGGGCCGGTTGGTTGATCACACTCGCCCCGTTCGGGCTGTTCGGCGGCTACTTCCTCGCCGCGGGCTACGGCGGCGCCACCCAGTCCGTCCGGGCGGTGGATCTGCTCCGGGTGGTGTGGCTGCAGTGGTCCCGGGTGGTGGCGCCCAGCCTGTTCGGCGGCCCGTGGCACTGGTTCTACTTCCCCGGGGTCTCGCTCGGCTACGCCGAGTCGTCCACCGCGGTGGCCGTGCTGGTGCAGCTCGGCTTCGCCGCCCTGGTGCTGCTCGGCATCCGGCTGGTCGGCTGGAAGTCCCTGATCGGCTGGCTGCTGCCGGCGCTCCCGCTGGTGGTCGGCACCAGCGTGGTGGCGTTCGGCCGGTTCCATGCCTTCGGCGAGCTGATCGCGACCACCCTGCGCTACGGCGCCGACCTGGCGGTGCCACTGTTCCTCGGCCTGGCACTGGCGCTGACCCCGACCTCGGCCGCGGCCATCCGGCTGCGGGTGACCGGGACGGAGGCGGCCGGAACCGAGGCGGCCGGAACCGAGGGGGCCGGAGCCGGGCTCGCACCGGCTGCCGACGATGACCGG
>DASUAC010000684.1:0-4502 GCA_035763985.1 Jatrophihabitans sp.
GGGCTGCTGGTGGCCACCCCGTCCTACAGCTGGTACGCCGTCGAGCTGCTGGTGCTGGTCGCGCTGACCGGACGGCTGGAGTGGCTGCCGCTGGTGTTCGCGCCGACCGTGGCGAACCTGGGCGCGCCGTCGTTCGGTAACGGGGTGGCCTTCCGGACGTCCTGTTACGCGGTCGCGCTGGCGGCGGTGTTGATCGGCGCTCTGCTGCGCCACCGAGCCGGCACCTGGCTATGGATGTCGCGTTCGACGGCCCGCAGAGCCGAATAGGCAGCCCAAGGCCAATCCCCGGGCGGTCAAGCCGAACTGACATGGCGTAGCCCGCACGGTTGCTCACGGCGGACCGACCCCGGAGCACGGCAGGCCGGGTGCTCCGGCGATCGTCGGTCTGGCAACATCCTGGCCGTGGCACCACAGATCGTCATCGGCCTCACCGGCACTGAGCACGTGATCATCAGGGTTGAGGGCCGGGCTCATCCCGGAGCGACGGACTACTGGGACGGGAATTGGATGATCTCGCCGATCTCCGTCCGCGTCGGAGGGTTTACGGCCGACGTCGCCGCGACGCTTCGGATGGACGAGATCCACCGCCTCAACGAGGGCTTGAAGTACCTCAACCAGAATCTGGACGGTACGGCCGTCCTGTCGAGCATGGAACGCTGGATAGACCTCACCGTCACGTGTGAACCGAACGGTCATTTGTCTGTTGTCGGGGTTGTCACCGAGGATCCCGGACGCAGGACGCGCTTGGAGTTCGAGATCGACAACCTCGATCAGACGATGCTGCCCGGCTGGATTGCGGCCCTCGATGACATCGAGCGCGAGTACCCGGTTCTGGGCAGGCCGTAACGACGGTCAGATCTCGCCCCTCTCAATCCTCAGGCCATACCGCTACCGAGTCGACGAAACCTTGATCCGCCTCCGCGTGCCGGCCCCTCGAAACGGCGCGGACTGGCGGTACGCCTCCTCGGCAAAGCCGGGGGTATCGACGTCCGGAACCCAGATCTGGATCGGACGCAGACCCGGTGACCGCAGTCGAGCCCGATGCGAGGTCACAGCTTCTCCAGTGGCGCGAAGCGCAGCACCAGCCATTTGGCGCCCAGGCTGCCGAAGTCGATCTCGGCCTGCGCCTTCTCGGCCACCCCGCGCAGGCCGATCACGGTGCCCATGCCGAACACGTCGTGGTTGACCCGGTCGCCGATCTGCAGCTGCGGAATCGGCCGGTCGAGCTTCTTCGAACCGAACGACAGCGCCGGACCTGAGCTGGTCCGCACCCGTGGCTTGGCCCGGTAGCCGTGGTCTGCGTACCGGCCGCCACCCTGCTCGTCCGGGTAGCCGATCGACGGCCGACTGTCCACCGCCCCAAACCACTTGACGTGCTCGGCCGGCACCTCGTCCAGGAACCGGGACGGTGGGTTGTAGCTCGGCGTGCCCCAGGCGGTGCGGGCCACCGCGCGGCTGAGGTAGAGCCGCTGCCGCGCCCGGGTGATGCCCACGTACGCCAGCCGACGTTCCTCGGCCATCTCGGCCGGTTCGCCGAGGCTGCGCTGGTGCGGGAAGATGCCGTCCTCCAGGCCGGTCAGGAACACCACCGGGAACTCCAGACCCTTGGCGGTGTGCAGCGTCATCAGGGTGACCACCCCGCCGCTGGCGTCCGGCACCGAGTCGGCGTCGGCGACCAGCGAGACGTGCTCCAGGAACGCATCGAGGTCGGCCGGTTCGTCCAGCTGGGCCCGCTGCTCCTCGAACTCGGCCGCCACGCTGACCAGCTCGCGCAGGTTGTCCACCCGGCCCTCGTCCTGTGGGTCGTGGCTGGCCTCCAGCTCGGCCAGGTAACCGGTCCGGGCCAGCACCTCCTCGAGCACGTTGCTGGGCGAGCCGTGTTCCTCACTGGCCGCGATCTGCCTTAGTTCGCCGAGCAGTTTGACGAAGTCGGCGATGGCGTTGGCCGACCTGGTGGCCAGGCCCGGGATGTGGTCGGCCCGGATCAGCGCCTCGGCGAACGGGATCCGCTCCTGCTCGGCGAACGCCTCGACGAAGCCTTCGGCGCGCTCGCCGATCCCCCGGCGTGGCGTGTTCAGGATCCGGCGCAGGCTGACCAGGTCGGTCGGGTTGGCCAGCACTCGCAGGTAGGCCAGCGCATCGCGGACCTCCCGGCGCTCGTAGAACCGCACACCGCCGACCACCCGGTAGGGCAACCCGAGCCGGATGAAGATGTCCTCGAACACCCGGGACTGCCCGTTGGTGCGGTAGAACACCGCCACGTCGGACGGCTGGGCCTGCCCGGCGTCGGTCAGCGCGTCGATCTGCTGGGCCACCCAGCGCGCCTCGTCGTGCTCGTTCTCGGCGACGAAGCCGGTGATCGGCTCCCCCGCCCCGGCCTCGGACCACAGGTTCTTCGGCCGGCGATCGGGGTTGCGGGCGATCACCGCGTTCGCGGTGTTCAGGATCGTCTGGGTGGACCGGTAGTTCTGCTCCAGCAGAACCGTGCGCGCGTCCGGGTAGTCCCGTTCGAACTCGTCGATGTTGCGGATGGTGGCGCCGCGGAAGGCGTAGATGGACTGGTCGGCGTCCCCCACCACGCACAGCTCGGCGACCGGCAGCGACAGCTCCGGCATCGACCGGCACAGCTCGGCGACCAGCACGTACTGGGCGTGGTTGGTGTCCTGGTACTCGTCCACCAGCACGTGCCGGAACCGCCGCCGGTAATGCTCGGCCACGTCCGCGTTGGTCTGCAACAGCCGGACCGTGGCCATGATCAGGTCGTCGAAGTCCATCGCGGAAGCCTCGGCCAGCCGCTGCTGGTAACGCTGGTACACCTCCGCCAGCGCCCGCTCGGTCGCGTTCGACGCCCGCTCGGCGAACTCCGGTGGCCCGATCAGCTCGTTCTTCAGGTTGGAGATCTGCACCGACAGCGCCCGGGCCGGGTAGCGCTTCGGATCCAGGCTCAGCTCCCGGGTGACCAGGGTGAGCAGCCGGCGCGAGTCGTCCGCGTCGTAGATCGAGAAGGACGACCGGATGCCCAGGTGCTTGGCCTGAGCCCGCAGGATCCGTACGCACATCGAGTGGAAGGTGGACACCCACATCGCGTTGGCACGTGGCCCGATCAGCGCCGCCACCCGCTGCTTCATCTCGGCCGCGGCCTTGTTGGTGAAGGTGATCGCCAGGATCTCGCCCGGCCTGGCATCGCCAGCGGCCAGCAGGTGGCCGATCCGCTGGGTGAGCACCCGGGTCTTGCCCGAGCCGGCGCCGGCCACGATCAGCAGCGGCACCCCGCGATGCACGACGGCGGCCCGCTGCTGCGGGTTCAGCCCGGCCAGCAACTCCTCCGGCGCCGGGTAGCGGCGGCCGGGCGCGCCGGCCGGTGCCGGCTCTGCCAGGTTGTCCGGCACGGGCTCGAGCGCCTCCGCGGCACCGGTCACCCCGGCATGGCGGGCGGCGGTGTGGGCGGCCGCCGCCGCCATCCGGACGGCGGCGTCGGAGATTCTGTCGGCGGGTTCTGCGGTCATCAGGGTCAGCCTACTTTCGGCCACCGACAACAACCGCCGCCCGGTACGCGCCGGCGCAGCTCAGGCCAGGTAGTCCTCGCAGCCGCCGGTGCGGCAGGTGTCCAGGGTGAAGCAGTGGAAGCCGCCGCCGAACAGCCGCCGGTGCCGATGCCGTACCGGCACCGTGGTGAATCCGGCGGCATCGAGCATCTTCAGCACGCCGGTGCAGTCCTGATTCACCAGCACGGTGTCCTCGTCCACCGAGAGCACGTTGAGGTCGATGTAGGCGCTGGTCAGGACGAGGTCGTCCTCCTCGTAGACCGGGAAGTCGCCGGGGCCTGGCGGCGGCGGGATGAGGAACTTCCACGACTGCAGGGCCTCGGGGAGCATGTCCCGGATGCCCGGGTGGCGGGCGATGAAGACACCCGGTCGCAGCGCCAGCAGCATGCTGTCGATGTGGCTGTCGGCCATCCGGTGCACCCGGTGCAGCCGATAGCGTCCGGCCAGGTGGCGCTCCAGCCAGTCGGCGGCCATCCGGTGGTTCTGGTGGGCGACGTTGACGATCAGGTCGCGGCCCAGTCGCAGGATCTGGGCGGCGTCGAGCATCATCTCGATACCGACATCGAACGGGCTGGGCGCCGGATCCACGATGGGCTCGGTGGGGCCGCCCTGGGTGGTGCTGAGGTCGCGGGCGTAGGACAGATCGAAGGACATGTCGGTGAGCAGCGGCCGGGGCATCGTGGTCCACCGGGCGCCGGCGTCGTAATAGCGCTGGAAAACCGGGGTCAGCAGCCGGGTCTCCAGGTAGCGGGAGCGGATCATCGGCGGTGTCTCGATCAGCTCGTCACCGAGGATGAGGGTGTTGTCGCGGATGTTCAGCGCGGGCGTGGGCGCTGCCTGCCAACCCAGCCCGGCGATCATCGGAACGTCGGGTGGCAGCGGTATCGGCCGGTGCACGGTGACGCCGAGCCCGGTGAGCACTTCGGCGAGGGCCTCCACGTCCTCGTTCAGTTCCTC
>DASUAC010000685.1:0-2663 GCA_035763985.1 Jatrophihabitans sp.
GTTCAGCAGCGACAGGTTCGGTACGAAGTCCGCGTCGACCAACTGCTCGGCCAGCGGCGTACCGGCCTCGGCCGGCTCGCCGGCCAGCTTGGCACCGAGCAGCTCGGCGGCCGGCGCCACCGCCCCGCGACGACCGGCCAGCACGGTACGCAGGCCCTGCTGGGCATAGCTCGCCGCCAGGTTCATCGGAGCCACGCTGTACCGCTCCTGCCCGGTGCTGCACAGCATGACGATCCGGCTCTCGCCGGGCTCCGGCAACACGGTGGCGGTCAGCCTGCGGTAGGCGTCGGCCTCCGCGCTGCGCGGCTCGGTCACCGCGACCAGCGAGCGCGGCCACGCCTTGGCGGTCACCTCGGCCGAGGCCGCCTCGGCGATGACCGGGGCGCCGAGGCTCTGCTCCAGGTCGGCCTTGCCGCGCACCCGGTCGTCCCGCAGGTCGCGGATCACCGCGAGCAGCGCGCCCACCAGCAGTCCGATGAGCACACCGCCGGCCAGGTAGAGCGGTTTCTTCGGCGCGCTCGGGCCGTCTGGCACCGACGCCTGGCCGGCCACCGTGCCGGGCGTCACCACCGTCGTCCGGTAGGTGTTCAGCTGGGACTGCAGCTGGGAGATCTGACCGCCGGATGCCTTGGCCTTCTGCAGCGCGCTGATCTGGTCCTCGATGCGTGAGCTGCGCAGCTGCAGGTCGGCCTGGGCGACGGCGGTCCGGTAGTCCAGGTAGGACTGGGCGAAGGCGTTCGCGCCGTTCGCGGCCCCCTGGGCGGTACTCGACTTGAAGGTGATGTCCAGGACCTGGCTGCTGAGCGGCGAGGTGACCGAGACGTGCTGGGCCAGCGCGTCCGGTGACCCGGTGAAGCCGAGCTTCTTCGCGGCCGCGAGCGCCACCGAGGAGGAGGTGGCGATCTTCGCCTCGGTGATGGTGTTGACACCGTTGTTGGAGCCGGAACTGGTCGGCAGCGTGGGGGTGATGTCGACCACCGCGGTCGACTGATACGTCTTCGCGGTCTTGACCAGCAGCCCGGCGCTGAGCGCGATGCCGAGCAGCAGGCAGATCAGCACCAGCAGCAGGTGGCGCCTCAGGGTGGCGAAGAACTGCCCGATGGTGACCACGGACTGACCGCCGGACGACCGAGGGGTCTCCGGAGCACTCGGGAGGTATCCGGGCCGGCTCACGGGATCGGGGCCGGCCAGCCGTTGCGCCGCGCGCCGCCGAGCAACCCGGGACGAACTCCGCGCAGCCTCGGACGGACTCCGCGGGTCCTGCTCGGACACCTGGTGCCCCCCTTCGTCGGCGATCACTCTCGGTCCGGTGCTGTTCCGACCGGCCGGGCGTCTACGACCCGCCGCGCCGCGATTGGTCAACTTTACGTTACCTGTCCTGTGCGCTGGTGCTGGTGACCTCTGGAGCGGGCAGCGCGGCGATCCGGGCCGCCCGATGCCGGTGTGGTGGCCGGGTCCGGTCGCCCGTCCGGTCCCGGCCCGGCGGGCGCACCGCCTCGAGTAGGATCCGGACTCCGAACAGCTCGCGTTGCGCCCACACAATCGGCAGGAAGGCCAGCGAACCGAGCACGATCGCGACGCCCAGGGTGGCCAGCGAGCTGCCGGCCACCAGCCGTACCAGCACCGCCAGCGCACCGAAGCAGCCGAGCGCCAGCAGGCCGGCGGTCAGCAGGGGAACCAGCCGGCCGCCGATGCCCATGCCCCAGCGCACCTGGGCGAAGGCCAGGCTGCTGTCCAGCACGATGGTCACCGCCCAGGCGACGGCGGCGCCGGTGATGCCGTAGTGCGGCACCAGCAGCAGGTTCGCCGTCACGTTGACGGCGAGGCTGGCCGCCTTGTCCGCCAGCACCCAGGTGCTCTTGCCGCCCATCAGCAACACGGTGCCGACGTTGCCGGCGGCCAGGTTCACCAGCATCGCCAGGCACAGGATGCTCAGCGCGTGCGCCCCGCCGGGGTAGGACGAACCGAAGATCCGCAGCACGGTCGGGGCGAACACCGCCATCACCAGATACAGCGGCCAGGACGACAGCACCACCCACTGGGAGGCGGTGGTGTACATCTGGCTCACCCGGTCGTGGTCGCGGCGGGCCAGCGCGGCACTCACGTCACCGGCGATGGCCAGCCGCAGCGCCTGCAGCACCAACGTCCCGGAGGTGATGAACCGGCTGGCCGCGGCATAGATGGCGGCCTGGGCAGCCGAGACCAGGGTGGCCACCAGCAGCACGTCCAGCCAGTTGAGCAGGATCTCCATGATCGAGGACACCCCGCGGGCGCCGGTGAAAGCCCAGTACTCCCGGCCGATCTCGCTCACCGAGCAGGACCGCTGCGGCCAGGCCCAGTACCGGCCGTACCGGCGCCGCAGGTTCTCCGCGACCAGTGCCGCCGAGGTCGCCAGCGCCAGCATCAACGGCAGCAGCCAGGCGACGACCACCACCCACAGCTCGCCGTGCAGCGCGAGCGCCACGCCGACCAGCAGCGGCCGCAGCGCCGGCACCCCGAGCTGCTGGATCAGCACGTAGCTGCGCACGCTGCCGAACGCCCGGGTGCATTCCACCGCGGCCACCTCGAGGGTGCCGGGCAGGAACAGCAGCGCCAGCACATGGAAGCTGGCCAGCGCGGCCCGGGCGTCGTCGTGCCCGACGTGGGTCGCCAGCTGCGGGGCG
>DASUAC010000686.1:0-4727 GCA_035763985.1 Jatrophihabitans sp.
GAGTACCTGATCAACAAGAAGTTCTACGACAACACCGGCTGCCCGCGTTCGGTGAACTCCGGGATCTTCGTGGTGCAGTGCGGTGACCCGACCGGCACCACCGCGGGCGGGCCGACCTACACCACCAAGGACGAGAACCTGGCCAAGGCCAACTACACCGCCGGCACGCTGGCCATGGCCAACGCCGGGGCCAACACCAACGGCAGCCAGTTCTTCTTCATCACCAAGGATTCCAACGGCAGCCTGGGCAAGAACTACACCGTGATCGGGCATGTCACCGGCGGGCTTGCCATCCTGCAGAAGGTGGCGGCCGGCGGTGACGACGGCTCCAACCAGGCCGGTGGCGGCAAGCCCAACATCCCGCTGTACTTCAAGACCGTCCGAATGAAGGATTGACGAACCCCAGATATGCATACCGGACTCTCACAGGGTGCTGTCGCTATCCGTGAATCAGACGGTCTCAGCCACAGAGCGTAAGTGCTGCCTTTAATACCGCAGACCGACTGGCCGTACCGTTATGGCTTCCCTGCGAAGCACCTTCAGCACAGTGGACTTGCTGACTCCGAGCTGTTCGGCGACCAGCCGGCTGGGTTGACCTGCCTGATAGAGACGAACAATCTCAGCGCTCAGCCGCTCAGTGACGCGTTCGTCGGCTCACCGGTTCGTCAGAGGTCTGGTCGGTCCCGGCGATCGGGTCGAGGGACGGTGCCGGCAAGTTTGACCACGCCCGCTCCAGGACTACCAAGATCGAGAGCCTGTGTCCCAGTGGACACAGGTTCTTTTTATCCGATTTAGGCCGGGTTGGCAGTTCGACGCGCGCTGCCGGGGCAGGCGATCAGCCGGTTCGACGGAACTGACGCCCAACGGGCCGGCAGTTCAGCGGGTGGCGATGCCCAGGGCGTGGTCGAGGAACGTGACGACCCGAGTGGTCCACTGCTGCGGCGCCGTGGCGAGTCCATGGGTGTGGGTGGCGCCGGCGACGGTCCAGGTCTGGACCCGGCCGGGCGCCGCGGTGCGGAGGTGGCCGACGGCGTCCGCCTCATCGACGGCCTTGCTCCCGGCGATCAGCAGAAAGGCTGTGGACTGCGCCTGGCCGATGGCGCGGTGCAGGGTGCCTGGTTGTGGTGCCGGGCTCAGCAGCGCCGCGGTGCCGTAGGTGAGCCGGTCCAGGCCGCGTTGGATCGCGCCCAAGACTCCGCCGGGAAGGTAGCCGGCCTTGTCCGCGGCGGTGCGGCCGGTGGCACCTTCGGTGACGACCGCCCGGATGGCCGGGTCGGCTGCCGCCGCACCGATCGCTGCTTCCCCGCCCATGGACAGGCCGAGGACGCCGATGCGGGTCGCGTCGACACCAGGCTGGCGCTGCAGGAAGGTGACGGCTGCGGTGAGGTCGCGGTCGCCGTACCAACCGGCGTCCATCGCGTGGCCGCCGCTGCGACCTTGCCCACGCGGGTCGACCATCAGCACGCCGTAGCCGTGCCGGGCCAGCACGGTCGCCTGCCCCAGCGTTGCGCTCCGGTTGGAGCCGGAACCGGGCATGGTGACGACCGCGGCGTGGTTGACCGACGGGATGAACCAGGCGGACAGCCGCACACCGTCGCTGGTGCGGAAGGTGACGTCGCGATAGGTCAGGCCCTCGACGGCCGGAGTGGTCGAACCGAGGCTGTTGCGCGGCGCGTAGGCGAGCATCCCGCCCTGGGCGATCGAGGACATCGTGAGCAATGCGACCAATACCACCGGGACGAACCACAGCCGTTGCCAGCGATGCGTCGCTCGCCAGAAGACGCGCCAGGCATAGGCGAGCAGTGACAATCCGGCGACCAGCATGAGCAAGCCGATGAGGGCGGTCCAGGTCAACCCGGTCTTGGTCAGGCGGCGGATGCCGATGCCGGCACCGAGTGCGGTGACCACCACGCCGAGGACGAGCGCGACAGCGGCCGCGAACCTGGCGTGCGCGAGCCACCAGCGAGCCGGCCCGTGCGGCGGCCGGTCGATGACAATGGGCGGAGCAGTGGTGGTCACGGCTACTCCCTCGCCGGTTGCTTGCACCTTGAACGATGGCTGCTGCGCGGCCTCGGCGACAGAGGCCGATGGCCGGCTCAGCAGGGCTCTTCGGCCGACTCGGTAAGGCTCTTCGGCCCTAGCTCGACGGGACGGCGAGTCGGCAATCTGGTCACGTTGCCGCGGCAGCAGTCCGCCGCGGAAGAGCTTTGGCCGCAAAGGTGAGGACCGATGTCGGAGGCCTGGGCCGACCTGTACTGGCTGCCATTGGGCGCCGGTGGCCACAGTGTGCGGTGGAACGGACGCAGCTACGAGCGGCTCGTCGCGTCGTACCGGCATCGGCAAGCGCGCGATCTGTACCACTCCGCACTGCTGGTGCAGGTTGACGAGACGACGTACGCGGTGGAGATGGGTCCGGTCTGGAACGTCTCGGCGGCCGACCGCGGCGTCATCTGCGAGGGGCCGGTGGGTGCCCGTCCGCTCGGTGCCTTGCGGGCGTTCCGGTATGAGGTTCGCTGCTGGCCCGACGGCCGGATCCCGGATCTCGACGAAGCTGTCGAATCGCCCGTGCGGGTCACCAACGGCGCGGATCAAGCGATCGCGATCCTGCACGTGCTGCCGGAGATACCGCGGCTGACCTGGGGACGCGACGAACTGGGCGCCGGCGACATGTGGAACTCGAACTCGCTGGTGTCGGGGGCTCTCGCGCGTACCTGTCACGACATGACCGTGATCACGCCACCGAGGAACGGACGCGCACCCGGGTGGGCAGCCGGACTGTGGCTGGCTGACCGGCAAGGAGCGTTCGCTACCTGACCCGGACCCGCCGCAGGACGTACGTCTGCCCCTCGGCGCCTGCCTGGCTGGTTCAGCCCCGGGCGCACCGGCCCGCTCTGACGGCAGAAGACCCTATTGCATCTCGGCAGTTAATGATGTTTTATGACTTACGTCCAGAGTTCGGGCTTTGTCCAATCTGAGGCGCCGGGCTCGCCGCAGGTGAAGGAGCGGGACCGGATGGTAGACATGTCCTACCTGGTCGCGGACGAGGACTTCTACGTGCCGCCGGACACCGTCGATCCCGGCGCTCGGTACCACGCCGAGCCGATGCCGCCGGACTGGACGAGACGCGACAGCGGTGCCTGGGTGCACTGGGTGCCACCGGGTTCGGTCCTGGTCGAGGCAGGCTGGAAGGTTCATGTCGCCAGCTCCCTGGCCGACGCGCAGTGCGTCCTGAGCGTGGTCTCGGCGGTCTGCGTCGAGGCGGGGATCCAGTTCAAACACCTGGCCGGCCGCCGCACCTTCCTGCTCCTGCACGGTAAGCACGGAATGCGAATGCAATCCGGCAAGTTCTGCGCCTTATACCCGCAGACCGAAGAGGCTGCCCGGGCCGTGATGCGGCGGCTGGCGGCCGAGCTGTCCGGGATCAGCGGTCCGTACGTGCTCACCGATCGCCGGTTCGGAGACAGCAGGTGCGTCTCCTACCGCTACGGCGCATTCCGCGAGCGCGTCCGGATCGACGGCGACGGCTACCGGGTGCACACCATGCTCGGGCCGGACGGCCAGGAGGTCGACGACGAGCGCAGACCCACCTTCCAGCTGCCGCCGGGCGTGCCGGATCCGTTCCGGCCGGAGCCAGGTGCCGGGAAGTCCAGGGTGCCGGTCGTGCTGGGCGGCTACCGCTTCGGCAAGGTGCTGCAGCACAGCAACGCCGGCGGCGCCTACCGGTTCACGTCCGAGGATGACGTACCGGTGTTCGTCAAGGAGGCCAAGCCTCACAACGGCTACACCGAGGACGGAGTCGATGCCCAGACCCGGCTGAACGCCGAATACCTTATTCTGCGGGCTGTTCACCACCGCGCGCCCGGCCTGTGCCCGAGGCCGATCGAGTTGTTCGAGCACTGGGAGCACCGCTTTCTCGTCACCGAGTGGGTAGCCGGCAACACGCTGTACCACTGGATGATCAGCAACAACCCCGCGTTGAACATCGACCCGACCGCCGCCGCGTTCGCCGACTACTACCGGCGCGGCCTGGCCATCCTCGACCAGCTCGATGCCCAGCTGCGGCGGCTGCACGAGATCGGCTTCGTCTTCGTCGATCTCAGTCCCAACAACGTCTTCGTCGACGACGACGAGCGGGTTCGGCTGGTCGACTTCGAGGCGGCTCAGCCGGCCCGGGCGATCCGGGCGGTCATCGGCACCCCCGGCTACCAGCATCCGGACCCGTGGGCAGCGGCGAAGGAGGATCCCGAAGAGCTCGATCGGTACGGACTGTCCACGCTGGCGCTGCTGTTGCTGTCGCCGGTGCACGAGGCGGCCGAACGCAATCCGCAGGTGCTGGACCACCTGCACGCCGACCTGACCGAGCTGGCACCGATCCCGCCCCGGTTGTGGCAGTGGGCCACCGGCTACCGCAGGCCGGCCGCGGAGACGGTGCTGCCCACGCCGCAGGCCGTCCGCGACGACACCATCGGCTGCCTGCGTCGGCTGACCGAACAGACGGCAGACGCACTGGAGGCGATGGCAGAGCCGGATCATCCGCTGCGGGTCTATCCGACCAATCCCTCGGGATACCAGACGAATACTCGCGCACTGGCCGCCGGCACGGCCGGCGTGCTGCTTGCGCTGCACCGCGCCGGCCGGCCGTGCGAGCCGGCGATCGTGCGCAGGTTACGGGACGAGGCGCTGGCCTCGGCCGAGACCAGCGCTCCCGGCCTGCTGTTCGGCAGCGC
>DASUAC010000687.1:0-4308 GCA_035763985.1 Jatrophihabitans sp.
CAGGCTGCTGTCGGAGGAGGCCGGCGGCGGCAGCACATGGTTGCGCTCGGTCTCCAGCTCGGCGGCCAGGCTGAGCAGCGGCCGGACGGCGGGCAGGAACACGGTCGCCGACTCGTGCCTGCCCCGGGAACGCACCACCCGGCCGACCGCCTGGGCGAAGAACAGCGGCGTCCGGTAGCTGGTCAGCCAGGCCAGGCAGGCCGCCCGCGGCACGTCCACCCCCTCCGAGACCATCCGGACACACACCGCGATCCGGGGACCGCCCGCCGCGAAGTCGGCGATCCGCGAACTCGCCTTCGGGTCGTCGGACAGGATCAGGTACGGCCGCTGCCCGGTCACCCGGTGCACGATCTCGGCGTAGGCGCGGGCGTCGTCCTGGTCGGAGGCGAGCACCAGTCCGGCCGCATCCGGCATGCCGGCCGCGGCGAGCTGGTCCAGCCGCTCGTCCATCGCCGCGATCACGTGCGGCACCCAGTCGCCACGCGGATCCAGCGCGGTACGCCAGGCCGCCTGCTCGGTCGACTTGGTGCCGGCCTCGGTGAGCGAGGCGGCGATCACCTCGCCGGCCGAGTTGCGCCAGCGGGAGACCCCGGTGTAGGCGGCGAACACCACCGGACGCACCACGCGGTCGGCCAGCGCCGCGGCGTAGCCGTAGCTGTAGTCGGCGGTGGAGACCAGGCCGCCGTCGCCGTCCGGCTGGTAGCGGACGAACGGGATCCGCTCCCCCACCGCGGTCCGGAACGGGGTGCCGGTCAGGCACAGCCGCCGGGTCACGTTGCCGAAGGCGAGCGCGACCGCATCCCCCCAGGAAAGCCCGTCGCCGGCGTGGTGGATCTCGTCCAGGATCACCAGGCTGCGCCGGACCTCGGCCCGGGCGGCGTGCAGGGTGGGCTTGCCGGCCACCTGGGCGTAGGTGGTGACGTAGCCGTGCAGGTCGGCCGGTACCGGTCCGACCGCGTTGGACAGTCCCGGGTCCAGTGCGATCCCGAACCGCTCGGCCGCCTCGGCCCACTGGGTACGCAGGTGGTCGGTGGGCGCCACCACGACGATCCGGTCGACCACCCGGCGTGCGATCAGATCCACCGCCAGGGTCAGCGCGAACGTGGTCTTGCCGGCGCCCGGGGTCGCGGTGACCAGGAAGTCCTTGCGGGGTTCGGTCCGGTAGGCGGCCAGCGCCTCCCGCTGCCACCGGCGCAGCCGGACGCCCGACGAGCGGCGGTCAGACACGTGCGACCCCGCCCCCTTGGTGCGTACTGCTCGTTCGGCACTGCTTCTGGTGCTGCACTGCTGCTCGTGCTGCGGGCCGGCCGAGCGTGGGCTGCGGCGGCGAAGAGTCACGCTAGTCGTCGCCGGTCAGCAGGACGGCCAGCGACCCGCGACGAATGTGAGATTGATCGAGATCGCGGCTGCTGGCTTCGACGTCCCGGGCCCGACCGGCGTGTCCGCCGAGCGGGTTGCCCGGCGGGCTTGCCAGACTGGACGGTAGTGACCGATCCCCGCCACGTCCGCAACCTCGCCACGCGCACCATCGCGCGGGCGTGGCATGACCGGGTGCTCGGGCTCTCCGCGGAGGCGGCGTTCTGGCAGTTGCTGTCCATGCCGTCGCTGTTCCTGGCCCTGCTCGCCGCGCTGGGGTACTTCGCCGACTTCGCCGGCCCGTCCACGCTGGACCAGATCCAGCAGAACCTGCTCAACGGCTTCTCCCGGGCGTTCAGCCCCCAGGTGGTCGATCAGCTGGTCGCCCCGCTGGTCCACCAGGTACTGCGGCAGGGCCGGGCCGACGTGTTCTCGATCAGCTTCGTGCTGGCGCTGTGGGCGGGCTCCTCGGCCACCGCCACCTTCGTCAACACCATCACCATCGCCTACGGCATGCGCGAACTGCGCGGCGCCCTGCACAGCCGGCTGCTGGCCCTGGCCATCTACCTGGGCAGCATCCTGCTCGGCGTGATCGTGCTGCCGGCCCTGGTGCTCGGGCCGACGGTGCTGCCGAAGCTGTTCCCGGTCGACATGCGCGACACCGCCGACGGGGTGATCTCCGCGGCGTACTGGCCGCTGGTGATCGTGCTGCTGCTGCTCGGGTTGACCAGCCTCTACCACCTGGCGCCGCCACGCCGGTTGCCGTGGCGGCGCGGCGTCCCCGGGGCGTTGCTGGCCATGGTCATCTTCCTGGCCGGGTCGGCCGCCCTGCGGGCCTACATCTCCTTCATCGTCGCGCACAACCATGCGTACGGGACGTTGGCCGCCCCGATCGCGGCGCTGCTGTTCTTCTACCTGCTGGCGTTGGGCGTGCTGCTCGGCGCCGAACTCAATGCCGAGATCGAGCGGACCGCGCCCAGCAACCGCCGGCCACGACGGCTCGGCCGGCGCTGGCGCCAACTGTCGGCCGAGGGAGGTACGGGCAATGCCCGGCCGGCACGGTCCTCGGCCAAGTCCGCCAAGGCGTGGGCCGCCGGGTCGAAACCGGTCGATCCGGAGTCCGGTCAGTCGGAGCCACTGGACGGCAGCGACTCGTAGATCTCCTTGCAGGCCGGGCAGACCGGCGAGCCCGGCTTGGCTGCCCTGGTGACCGGAAAGACCTCACCGCACAACGCCTGCACCATGGTGCCGAGCACGGCGCTCTCCGCCACCTTGTTCTTGCGGACGTAGTGAAAGACCTTGTCGTCCTGGTCGGCGTCGGAGGTCTTCGGAGCGTCCAGGGTTTGGGTAGTCACGACCTCAATTGTGCCACCGGCGGACCGGCCGTCCCGGGGACCCGGGGTGGTCTCAGATGTCGATGACCCGGGGTTCGGACTGCGCCTCGTACTCGGTGCCGGCGTTCCGGCCTGGTCGCTCGGTGCCGGCGTTCCGGCCGGGACGCTCGGCAGCGGCGGCGGGACCGGGTCGCTCGGCACCAGCGGCCGGACCTGGTCGCTCGGCACCGGCGGCCGGACTCGGTCGCTCGGCACCGGCGGCGGGACCCGACGGCGCGCGGCGGTCGGTGACCAGCTCGCGATGGCCCGGCCCGGTCGGCAGGAACCGGCGGAACCGCACCGCCTGCTTGGGCGGCCGGTTGTTCGCGATCAACACCGCGCACCAGGGCAGCACCAGGGCCGCGGCCACGAACGCGGCGGCCAGCCAGCCCGAGTAGGTGAAGGTGGTCGCGGCGCCGATGATGCACAGTGCCCGGATGATCATCATGATCAGGTACTTCTTGCGCCGCTGGTTGTACTCGTCATCGGCGTTGACCGGCGCCTCGGTGATCAGGATCGGCCGATCCGGATGCCGAGTGGAGTTGCGCACGGCTTCCATCCTGCCACCGTGAGCCACCGCAGAACATGGGCAAGATCCGCCCGACACCGACCCCGGCTGCCGACTGCGGTGGCCGCTGGGCACCATGGAGCGATGCCGACCCCGACGATCGTGTTGCTGCACGGACAGCCGGATTACTCGGCGAGTTTCCTGCAGCTGCGCCGGGCGCTTCGGCAACGGCTGCCGGCGGTCCGGGTGCTCACGCCGGATCGGCCCGGCTACGGCGCCAACCCGCTGCCGGCCACCGGCTTCGCCGGCAATGTCTGCTGGCTGCTGGACTGGCTGGCGAGCGCCGATCCGGGGCCGACCGTGCTGGTCGGGCACAGCTGGGCCGGCGGGGTGGCGGCGCTGACCGCCGCCGAGGCGCCGGACCGGGTCGCCGGGCTGGTGCTGCTCGCCTCGATCGGCCCGTCCTGTCTGCTCGGCCTGGACCGGATGCTGGCCGCGCCGCTGGTCGGCGGCCTGGTCGCCTGGACCGTCCTGCATCTCGGCAAGCCGGCCTTGAGCCGACGGGCCAGGCGGCTGGTCCTGGCCCGCCAGCACCTCGCCGACCAGCCGTACGCGCTGGCCAGCGGGCTGGCGATGCGGCACCGTGCCGTGTGGCGGAGCTTCCTGGTCGAGCAGCGCGCGCTGATCCGGGAATTGCCGGACATCGAACGGTCGCTGGGACGGATCGGCCAGCCCACCACGATCATCAGCGGGCACCGGGACCCGGTGATCCCGTCGGCCACGCCGGTTGCCCTGCAGCGCCAGATCGCCGGCGCGACCAGCCATCGGATCGCCGGCGGCCACGACCTGCAGTTGCGGCAGCCGGAGGCGGTGGCCGAGCTGGTCGCCGGCTTCGCCGGCCCCTTGCTGGACGGCCGATGAACGCGCCGGACGGAGCCGAGCCCGTAGGAGCCGACTCGGACGAAACCCACCCGGTAGGAGCCAGGCCGGACGGAGCCAGGGCGGACGGAGCCGAGCCGGTGCTGCCGGCCGCGGTGCTGGCCCGGCTCGGCGACTGCGTCCGCGACCGGT
>DASUAC010000688.1:0-2822 GCA_035763985.1 Jatrophihabitans sp.
GGCCGGGAACTGCTGAGCACGAAGGAACTCAGGTCGTGCTCGATCCGGGCACCGAACTTGACCGTGCTGTACGGCGAACGCCGGCGTCGCTTGAACGGCAGAGTGACGTGTTTCACTTCCGGCGGCTGCTGCGCCGCGCCCGATCCGCCCCGATTGAGCATGCCGGTGGCCGCCAGCAGCAAGCCGACCGCGCCCATCCTGGTGCGGGCGTAGACGTCCAGGCCGGTGGCGAAGGACGCCTGGGGGGTGGGCGAGATCGGGGTGTTGCCGAGGTAGGTCCAGGGATCGCAGTTGGTGACCAGTGCCATGTGCAGATCCTCGATCACGCCACCGTCCGGCAGTTCCAGTTTCAGCTGTGGATGGCGGCGATCCAGCCGGAAGTAGGTGCTCACCGCGGTGCGCACGTAGAGCCGGTGGGTCGAGGTCTTGCCCCGCCGGCGGTGTGCCTCGACACCGGCGACCACCGCCGCGTCGTAGCCCATGCCGGCGGTGAACAGGAAGTACCGGCCGTCGGCCTGGCCCAGCCCGATCCGCTGGGTGCGCCGGGTCGCCATCGCGTCCAGCAAGACGGCGGTGGCCTCGAACGGATCGTTCGGCAGGCCCAGCGCCCGGGCGAACACGTTGGTCGAGCCACCCGGCACCACGCCGAGTGCGGGCAGGTCGGGATGCACCCCGTCGGTCAGCAGGCCGTTGACCACCTCGTTGACGGTGCCGTCGCCGCCGAGCGCGATCACCACATCGACCCCGTCGCGCATCGCCCGGCAGGCCAGCGCGGCGGCATGTCCGCGGTTGGCGGTCTCCTCGACCTCGAGCTTGGCGTCGGCGGACAGTGCGTGCACGAGCACGTCGCGCTGCCGGATCGTGGTGGTGGTTGCCCGTGGATTGGCCACGACCAGGACTCGCACAGAGGCGACTGTACCTGCCGAACGCGGTCCGGCCGGCTGGTTAGGCTGCAGCCGTGAGCCGCGATGCCGAAGCCCGACCGCCGGACGAACCGGAACTGGTGCCGGACACCGTCCGGTATGCGGCCTGGGTCGTTTTAGCGCAGTCGACCGCGCTCGGAGTCATCACCGTGGTGCTGCTGGTGCTGGCCGCCGTGCACTCCAGCCAGCGGTTGTGGGCAGCCCTGGCGATAGCCGGCTTCGCGCTGCTGGGCGCGCTGGTCTGCTACCTCTGCGGGCGCGGCTTGCTGGCCCTGCGGCCGACTGCGCGGTCCCCGATCGTGCTGCTGGAGTTGCTCGCGCTGCCGGTCGGGTTCTCGCTCGGCGTGCAGGCCGGTCGTCCGCTGGCCGGCATCCCGGTGCTGGTCACGGCGCTGGCCGTGCTGGCGCTGCTGTTCACGCCGACCGCGCGGACCGCGCTGGACCGGACGCTGTAGCGGGTCCGGTCAGCCGGGCACCTGCACGTCGGGCAGCTTGCTGCGCAGCTCCGCCAGGGTCTTGGCGAGCAGCCGCGAGACGTGCACCTGGGAGACGCCCAGCGCCTGGGCGATCTCGTTCTGCGTCTTGTTCTCCACGAAGCGCATCACCAGCGCGCGTCGTTCCCGCTCGCCGAGCCGGGCCAGCACCGGGCGCAGGGTGTGCCGTAGCTCGACATGCTCCAGCGCGTTGTCCGGCTCCACCAGGCTGTCGGCGATGGTCATGCCGGTTGCCGCATTGGGTACGTCCAGCGGCACCGCCGAGTACGCCCGGGCCGAGTCGGTGGCCTCGATCACCTGCTCCTCGGGCAGCCGCATGTGCTCGGCAAGCTCCCGGATGGTGGGGGAGCGGCCGAGCCGCTGGGACAGTTCGTTGACGGCGCTGGCCAGTTCGCCCTGCATCTCCTGCAACCGGCGCGGCACCCGGACCATCCAGCCACGATCCCGGAAGTGCCGCTTGATCTCACCCACGATGTTCGGGGTGGCGAAGGTGGAGAACTCCAGCCCACGTCCGATATCGAATCGGTCGATCGCCTGGATCAGGCCGATCGTGCCGATCTGCAGCAGATCGTCGGCCGGCTCGCCGCGGCCGGTGAACCGGCGTGCCAGGTAGCGGACCAGCGGCATATGGATCTCGACCAGTTCCGCGCGCACCTCGCTGTGCCGGGTCGAACCCCGGGTCACGGTGGCCAGTTCCGCGAAGAGCTGCTGGGTACGCTCGCGGTCTGGCCGGCTCCGCTCGGTCATGTGCCGGGCTCGCTCTTCGCGCAGGCGCTCACCGCGGATCCGCTCCGCTCCCTGCCGCCGGGTGGGCTGCGATGCTCACTCATGTGCTGCGGGCACCCCGGGCCTTGGTCAGGGTCAGCATCAGCCGGTCGCCGCTGGCACTGCTGGCGACCGAATCGGCCAGTGCTGCCAGCACCATCCAGGCGAAACTGGTCTGATCCGGCTCGGGGACCGACTGCCCCTCCACCAGTGGCACCGAGACCGAGATGACCAACGTGTTGTCCGCCCCGCCGAACGATGCGGACAGTGCGCCGTCGTTGCCGGTGTGCGGCAGCAGCAGGGCGCTGGCCTCGTCGACCGCGATACGCAGGTCGTCGATCTCCTCGATGGTGAAGTCCCGGCGGGCCGCCAGCGAGGCGGTCACCGTGCGGATCACCGAGACGTAGGCCGGATCGGCGGGCACCGTGAGTTCGACGGTGTCCTGCGATGCGCCGTGCTCGGCGGCGGCGTGGCTCACATGCTGCTCCTGATCACCCTGCTGACGGCGATTCTGCTGTCACGGCGGCCAAAAGATTATCGCTTGGCGCCGGGCCGGCGCCGGGCAGGGCCGGGTGTCTTACCTCGGCGGCGGGCGTAAACCGGTCAGCCGGGGGCAAGCTGGGTTTCAGCCGGGGGCAAG